>NZ_CAWPNJ010000021.1:0-147049 GCF_963889195.1 Calothrix sp. FACHB-168 | reverse complement strand
AGGCTAATGTTGCACTAGTGAACCACAACCTCGTTTTGGAGTACCATTTGGGAAAATATCATACTTTCATGCTTGGTTGTGGGATTTTCCCGTGATTGACTAACTTGAAAATGGGCATTGGGCATTGGGCATTGGGCATGGGAAAGACAAATTTTCATGCTTGGTTGTGCCAAAACCTGGCGTGAATGGCTAACTTGAAAATAAGCGTTGACTGTTGACTGGGAAGAGATATTTTTATGTTTGGTTGTGAGATTTTCTCGTGATTAGCTGTCTTGAAAATAGGTGTAAGAGATAAGGAGGACAAGGAATTTTAGATTTTAGATTTTAGATTTTAGATTCAAACTCAATCCAAAAGACGCTCGCGGACTCGCTAACGCTGCGCTATCGCAAATCCAAAATCCAAAATTGAATTGCCCAATGCCCAATGCCCAATGCCCAATGCCCCATGCCCCTTGCATTAACACAAGCATTGATGAAAAAATTGATCCGCGAGTAGCTTCGCTGTTGCCAAGGGAAGTAAGAGGATATCCGTGAAAGTTTTAGTTGTTGGAAATGGGGGGCGCGAACACGCTCTGGCTTGGAAACTGCTGCAATCTAACCAAGTTGAGCAAGTTTTTTGCGTACCGGGTAATGGCGGTACGGCAAGTATGGCAAATTGCCAAAATATACCTCTGGCGGTAGATGATTTTCCGGGCATTGGTAATTATTGTCATCATAATGGGATAAATCTTGTCGTAGTAGGGCCGGAAGTACCCTTAGCGAAAGGAATTACAGATTTTCTTCATAATCAAGGATTAAAGGTATTCGGCCCTACTAGAGCCGGGGCACAAATTGAAGCAAGTAAGGCTTGGGCGAAGGCTTTAATGCAAGAAGCTGGTATTCCTACAGCGAAAGCCGCCGTATTTACCGAAGCCGCAGCTGCTAAATCTTATGTCACCGCCCAGGGCGCACCAATTGTAGTTAAAGCTGATGGCTTGGCGGCTGGTAAAGGCGTCACAGTGGCGGAAACTGTAGAACAGGCTCACAGTGCCATTGAGGCGATATTTCAAGGACAATTTGGCAGTGCTGGGGAATTTGTTGTCATTGAAGAATGTTTAATTGGGCAAGAAGTTTCGGTGTTAGCCTTAACTGATGGCTTAACAATTCGCCCCTTATTACCCGCCCAGGATCATAAACGTATAGGCGAAGGCGATACAGGCGATAATACCGGGGGAATGGGAGCCTACGCCCCTGCGCCCATTGCCACACCAGAGATTATGGCAAGGGTGCAAACAGAAGTTTTAGAAAGAGCGATCGCGACTTTAAAAGCTAAAGGTATAGATTACCGAGGAGTACTTTACGCCGGCTTAATGATTGCTCCCAACGGCGACTTTAAGGTGTTGGAATTTAACTGTCGCTTTGGCGATCCGGAAACTCAAGTCATACTACCCTTGTTGGAAACTCCCTTAGAAGAGTTAATTTTAGCCTGTGTAGAACAGCGTTTAGCCCAAACACCAATTACTTGGAAACCCGGAGCAGCAGCCACCGTTGTTGCTGCTGCTGGCGGTTATCCTGGGGAGTACGAAAAAGGACATGTAATTACGGGAATTACTCAAGTCACCGCCACCGGAGTCACCGTATTCCATGCAGGCACAACATTAAACCAGCAACAAGAAATCGTCACCAATGGCGGTAGAGTATTAAATGTCACTGGTACAGGGGCAAATTTTGCAGAAGCGATCGCCCAAGCCTACAAAGGTTTAGAATCAATTCACTTTACAGGCATATATTACCGTAGGGACATTGGGCATAGAGTCAACAACCCATAGTCAACAGTCAACAGTCAACAGTCAACAGATAATTGACTTTTGACTCTTATTTAACCTCTTTTGCCCAATTCCTAATCTGTCTATACGGTGGCAAGGTTGCTGGAAAATTGTGGTGTACATCCCTTACGGGTGTCCGAGAAATGGTCGATCTCTTGTCTAGCAAGGTTTTACCAACTCTACACTTCAATGGTAAATTTGATTTATGCTGACAATGAATTACATCTACCGAATTTATCCAAACACCACCCAATCAGCATTGATGCTTGAATGGTTGGAAATGTCGCGCAAAATTTACAACCGAGCTTTGCGCGAGTTGAAAGATTGGATTAATTCGCGCAAGTGCATGGTAGATAGGTGTTCAATTGAGCGAGAATACATTATTCCCGCCGATGCTCCTTTCCCTTCCTACCATCGTCAGCAAAACGATTTGCCCAAACTCAAAGAATCTTGGACAGAACTGAAAAAAGTTCACTCTCAAGTCCTGCAAACTACAATTCGCAGATTGCATGACACTTGGGAGTCCTTTCAAAAACGTGGCTTTGGTTTTCCAAGATTCAAAAAGTTTGGGCAATTCAAATCTTTCGTGTTTCCACAGTTCAAAGATAATCCCATCAATGGGTTTGAAATTACTCTGCCTAAGATTGGCAGCATTCCTATTAGTCTGAGTCGCCCAATCCCTCATGGATTTAGCGTCAAACAAGTAAGGGTATTGTCTAAGGCTCGTGGAACGCAATGGTATGTGATTATCTGCATTTCCACTGATGCTTTGGTTCCCGATATCCCTATTCATGGTAGGGCAATCGGAATTGACCTTGGATTGGAAAGATTTGTAACCGTGTCAGATGGTAGCTTTTTTGAACGCCCTAAGTTTTTGAAGTCCCAACACCGCAAGATGAAATTGCTGCAACGTCGGGCTGCAAAAAAACAGAACCGTTCTGCCAACTGGGAGAAAGCTCAAATCAAAGTAGCAAGGTTGCATCATCACATAGCCGATAAACGCAAGGACTTCCATCTCAAAACCGCTCACAAGCTTTGTGATTCTGCTGAAACTATCTTTGTAGAAGATCTAAATACGGTTGGACTTAGTAGAGGGATGCTTCGCAAAGACTGTGTTGATGCTTCGTTTGGCGCATTTTTAGACTTGCTTAAATGGGTGTGTTGGAAACGTGGCGTATTTTTTATGCGTGTCAATCCTAACGGCACTAGTCAAACTTGTCCATATTGTCAAGCGACTGTAACAAAGCCACTCTCCAAAAGAGAGCATATTTGTCCTGAATGTGGTTATCGAACGCATCGAGATCATGCGGCGGCTGAGATGGTGTTATTGCGTGGACTTGATTTAGTACCCGTGGGCAATCGGGGAATGGAAACTGCCTGTGCAGGCGAACTAGCGGGGATAGAAATATCTAGCCAAGTGCCGAAAACCCGTAAGGGCAAAACCAGGAAATCCAAAAAGTGATTTTTGGAATCCCCGTCCTTTAATAGCGCGGGTGAAGATGTCAATTTTTTAGTTGTTGGGTTGTGAAGCCCCACAGACTCCGCTTAAGCTGAGTCTGATGCTTCGTGCCTGACTCGCCGTAGTTTCTTTGTAGAAGTACAAATTGGTCTTACACAGCGTCTCTAGTATTACTATTTTTATCTCCTCACTGGGAGAACCTGCACAGCTGTCTGCCTTCAGCAGACAGTTTGACGGTGAGCGGAGTCGAACCGTCAACCCTGAGCAAAGCCGAAAGGTGAAAAACTATCATTATTTTCCTATATTCTCGTTGTGTAATCAAGACTCGCTCCCAGCTATCCCCCAGTTCCATTCCTCTACTGGGGGACTTTCCGCAGGGTTTGTTAAAACAAGAACTACTAACAACTTATATTTAAAATGCTGGCTCTTTTGAAAACAATCCGAGAAACGATCGCAAATTGGTGGTCAGATTTCACCCTCCAGACTAAGCTATTGGCTGCGGCTACATTAGTGGTGTCTTTAGCCATGAGTGGGTTAACCTTCTGGGCGGTGAATACGATTCAGCAGGATGCACAAGTAAATGATACCCGCTTCGGTCGTGACCTTGGACTGCTGCTAGCTGCCAATGTGACGCCGTTAATTGCTGAAGATAAACGCCAAGAAGTTGCCCAATTTTCCCAACGCTTCTACAGCAGCACCTCAAGCGTGCGTTATATGCTCTACGCTGATGAAACTGGGGAAATTTTTTATGGGATTCCTTTTTGGGAAACCGAGGTAGAAACCTCTTTAACCATTGAACGGCGCATCGAACTACCAGAAGATTACGCTAAAGAAAGCGATAAGCCAATGGTACGCCAACACATGACACCCGATGGTTCGGTGACTGATGTGTTTGTCCCCCTAATTGCCGATCACAAATATTTGGGTGTCTTAGCAATTGGCATTAATCCTAACCAAACTGCTGTTATCTCTACCAATTTTACCCGCGATGTCACCATTGCCGTATTTATTACTATCTGGGTCATGGTAATTTTGGCAGGGGTGGTAAATGCGCTCACCATTACCAAGCCAATTAAAGAACTGTTAGTAGGTGTCAAGCAAATCGCCGCCGGCAACTTTAAGCAGCGAATTGACTTACCCCTAGGCGGCGAACTAGGAGAGTTAATTCTCAGCTTTAATGATATGGCAAAGCGATTAGAAAGCTATGAAGAACAGAATATTGAAGAACTCACAGCCGAAAAAGCCAAGCTAGAAACTCTCGTTTCCACCATTGCCGATGGTGCGGTATTGATTGACAATAACATGCAGGTAATCTTAGTCAATCCCACAGCCAAGCGAATTTTTGCTTGGGAAAGTGATGACGTAGTCGGCTGTAACGTGCTACATCACTTACCGCCAGCCGTGCAAATGGAAACTAGCCGTACCTTGTATGAAATGGCTGCTGGTGAATCGGAAAGTGCGGAATTTCGCATCGCTTTAAACCAACCTACCCAACGTACTATCCGCATTCTGTTAACCACAGTTTTGGATTTACAACGGGAAAGTGTCAAAGGTATCGCCATTACCGTCCAAGATATTACCAGAGAAGTTGAACTCAACGAAGCCAAAAGCCAATTTATCAGCAACGTATCTCACGAACTGCGCACGCCTTTGTTCAATATCAAATCTTTTATCGAAACTTTGCACGACTACGGCGAAGATTTAAGTACAGAACAACGTCAAGAGTTTCTGCAAACAGTTAACCATGAAACCGATCGCCTGACACGCCTAGTTAACGATGTTTTAGATTTATCAAAACTGGAATCTGGGCGGACTTACAATTTTGATGGTGTAGATTTAAGTCAAGCAATTGAACAAACTCTGCGGACTTACCAACTCAATGCTAAAGATAAAGGTATTGAATTAATTCAGGAAGTCACATCACCTGTACCTTTAGTTGTGGGTAACTACGATTTGTTACTGCAAGTATTAGCTAATTTAGTCGGTAATGCGCTTAAATTTACCCCCGCCGGTGGTAAAGTTGCGATCCGCGCCTATCAATTAAATGCTAAATCCGCAGAGCAAAAATCATCGCCACCAGTGCGCGTAGAAATATCTGATACTGGTATTGGCATTGCTAGCGAAGACCAACAAGCAATTTTTGATCGCTTCTTTCGCGTAGAAAATCGCGTCCACACCCTAGAAGGTACAGGATTAGGGTTATCAATTGTCCGCAATATTATGGAACGCCATCATAGTAAAGTTAACTTGGTGAGTGAAGTAGGAATTGGTACAACTTTTTGGTTTGATTTGTCCGTATTTGAGTAAAAACCTACCAAAGCTCAAATTTAGCAATTCTATTTCAGTTGTGAAAAATGTTGACGGTTGACGGTTGACGGTTGACTGTGAACGAATAAAAAAAGATTCCAATCATTAACTTACCAAATCCGCAACTCGTAGGGGCGGGGTTACCCATTGGTGTCAACTTAATGTGAAACCCGCTTGGTGACTAGGTTATGCCCTCACCCCAGCCCCTCTCCCCTGAGGGAGAGGGGAGCAAGAGATTTAATTCCCCTTCTCCTGGGGGAGAAGGGGTGAGGGGATGAGGGCGAGGGTTTTTGTACAACAGGCGCAGTATATAGCTTTTAGCTTAAGTTGGCACAGGCTGGGGTAACCGTAGCCCTACAATTTGACATAATTTATTTTTTGGAATTCCCTAATTATATAAATAAACCAAAATATATTACCAAAGGTCAATAGACTTGAAACCCTTACCAATGACTAATGACCAATGACAATCCTTACCAGTTATATTTAATTACACCAACCTACCTATTTTGAGAAATTTGGATTAGCATCTGTGGAAATTGTGGATAAATAATTGCTAATTGATTTTTTGGCTAGTTTCACAACTTGCTTTCTGTGGAAAACTTGTGGAAAAACCCCCTAAGTTTTCCACAAGGTAAATATACTTATATGAATTTTTTCCGAAAAACTATCAAGTTTTCCCCAAAATTTTCCCCAAATAATCATTTTTTTCCACAGGCGAATAAATTTTTAATATATTTTTATACTGGGCTTAATATTTTTCGCAAACTAATGGCTAATAAAGCTGATGATTCATAGTCAAGGCTGTGGAAAACTTTGAGGTAACCATCAAGTTGCTGGCGAAGAACGGCTATTCATATTGATACGATCGCTTAATTGACGTAGGGTATTTGCTAAAGTGCGATCGCTATCTCGCAGTTGAGTAATCTTATCACAGCTGTAAATCACCGTTGTATGGTCTTTCCCGCCGAACTCTTCGCCAATTCTCGGTAAACTTAAATCGGTATGTTGACGCATCAGATACATCCCGATTTGTCGCGCCCAGCTAATCTCTCGCCGTCGGGAGTTACTTTTGAGGTCTTCAATGGAAACTTGATAAAAATCTGCGATCGCCTTTAAAATCAATTCTGGAGTCGCTGCTACATGCTGGTGCGGTGTTTCTAACAGTGGGGCGAGACTAGCAACAGACATCGGTAAACCACAATAAGAAATATAAGCGATCGCCTTTGTTAATGCTCCTTCTAATTCGCGAATATTAGAAGTGTAGTTAGCAGCAATATATTCAATCACATCTAAAGACAGCTGAATTTTTTTATCCTCAGCTTTCTTTTGCAGAATCGCCATCCGCGTTTCTAAATCAGGCGGTTGAATATCAGCAATTAACCCCATCGAAAACCGCGAACATAATCTAGCTTGCAAACTGGGAATTTGGTTTGGCGGACGGTCGGAAGCAATTACCACTTGCTTACCAGCTTCATGTAAAGTATTAAAAGTATGGAAAAATTCTTCTTGGGTGTACTCTTTACCTTCCAAAAACTGAATATCATCAACTAACAACACATCAGCCGCCCGATAATGCTGGCGGAAACTTTGCATACTATCCTGGCGGATAGCTGTAATTAAATCATTAGTAAACTGCTCAGTAGAAACATAAAAGACTTTAGAATCTGGACAAATTTCTCGCCGATAATGTCCAATCGCCCGCATTAGGTGAGTTTTACCTAAACCGACACCACCGCATAAAAATAATGGGTTAAACTCTCTTCCTGGCGATTCCGCTACAGCCAAAGACGCCGCATGAGCCATGCGATTGTTAGCACCAACAACAAATTTAGAAAATACATAATCTAGATTTAATTCATTAGTGCTTTGTTGATTGGGTGCAATTGTCTGTTTGACATCACTTTGGGCTGGTAATTTCCCATTAACTTGTGACTCATGGAATTGTCCAACCTCATCACCTTTAGCCACAGTAATGTAAATTTCTACAGGATGACCTACAATATCATGCACAACATCAGCAATAGTATTGATGTAATATTTCTGTAACCAATTGCGAGCTAAAGGATCGGGAGTGCATACCACCAAGCAATTATTCTCTAATCGTTCTGCAGTTGCAGTTTTAATCCAAGTTTCAAAAGTGGGACGGGATAATTCTTTTTGCAATCGCTCTAGTACCTGACTCCACAAATTTTCTAAGAGAATTTCCATTTTTTACCACCTTTGCAGCTAATAGTCACAATAGAAGTTATAAGCCAGCACCAAGTTAGTATTCATAAACCCTAGCCCTGGAAGCAGCTTTTAAGTTGTAATCATTTTGGGACATACCCGGTAGGCAATATCCTACCACCCACCGACTAACACGGAGACGCAACGACACATGAAGATAAACACCTGGATTTGTGCAGCCCAAAGTACTGTTACTCAAGGTTTACTCCAGCAACAGGGTAAAACCAATGTGATGTCGCTGCTATTGAAGATAAGTTTTTTAATATACCTTGGTGGCTGCTCTTTGCTACCGGGAAAAACTCTGGAAAGACAACAAAATAATTCAACTCAGTCTCCGGTAGTCTCCCAAAACCCCATTGTTCCCGCACCAATTTTTTCTTCCTCTAATGGCGATCCTAATTTTGTGGTGGGAGTGGTACAAAAAGTAGGTGGGGCTGTGGTACGGATTGATTCTTCCAGAACCGTATCTTCCCAGTCAGAAGAATTTGAAGATCCATTTTTTCGGCGATTTTTTGGCGATACTGTACCATCACAGCCCAGACAACGGGTAGAACGGGGTAGCGGTTCTGGGTTTATTATTAACTCCACTGGGCAAATTTTGACTAATTCCCACGTAGTAGACGGCGCTGATGATGTCACCGTCACCCTCAAAGATGGTCGCACTTTTAACGGTAAGGTGCTGGGTGAAGATCCAGTTACCGATGTCGCCGTGATTAAAATAGATGCTAATAATTTACCAACTTTAGGAATCGGCAACTCCGATGCTTTGCAACCAGGAGAAGCTGTAATTGCTATTGGTAATCCTTTAGGTTTAAACAATACTGTAACATCTGGCATTATTAGCGCCACAGGACGTTCTAGCAGCGATATTGGTGCTAGCGACAAGCGCGTAGATTATATTCAAACTGATGCAGCAATTAACCCCGGTAACTCTGGGGGGCCATTATTAAATGTGAGGGGTCAAGTAATTGGGATGAATACAGCGATTATTCGCGGTGCGCAAGGCTTGGGCTTTGCAATTCCCATCAACACCGCCCAAAGAATCGCCCAAGAATTAATTGCTAACGGTAAAGTGGATCATCCTTATTTAGGGGTGCAAATGGTGACACTTACGCCAGAACTGAGGGAAAGAATTAATAATCAATTAGGCGATCGCATTACCTTAACAACCAACGACGGCGTATTATTAGTCAATATTGTACCTCGTTCTCCCGCCGCCATTGCTGGTTTAAAAAGCGGCGATGTCATTCGCAGTATTAATAATCAACCTGTTACCAAAATCGAAGACGTACAAAAGCTGGTAGAAAATAGCAAAATCGGCGAGCCTTTACAAATGCAGGTAGAACGCAACGGAAAAACTACCCAAGTAGCCGTTAAACCTGCGCCTTTACCCGTGCGGCGTGAAAGTTAGGGGTTAGGGACTTCCAACTAAAAAAATATACTATCACTGTGTAGGCAGAGGGGCAGGGGGCAGGGAGCAGGGGGAAAATCAAAATATCTTCTCTCGGAAATTGGATAATTTATTTTCTGGAAGTCCCTTAGGGGTTAGTTATTTTATTTTATAAATACAAGAGAGAATAAGTATTAGCGCCTGGGCATGATTCAGCAGGCGCATTAATTATATTTTTACCAGTATTTAGCTTAATTAGCAGGTTTATCAATCGTGGAGTTAATACAAGATTTGTATACTTGATTTACAACTTGTATACTTGATTTACAAGTCGCAAAACTTAATTTACAACTTGTATACTTGATTTGCGAATCGCAAAACTTAATTTACAACTTGTATACTTGATTTGTGAATTAGAAAACTTGATTTACAACTTGTATACTTGATTCACAAGTCGCAAAACTTAATTTTGGCTTTGCAACATAACCAAATCACATGATGTTGGCGACACATCAATATATTCTAGAGGGCACAGCAGGGGAGCATCCCAATTTTGACGCAATACCCTAGAAGGGTATTGCTATACCAACAAAGCCTGCCTTCGCAGGCTAAAAGTTTGATAGCCTGCGAAGGCAGGCTTCGTATTTCTAGCCCCACCCTTATAGGGTGAGGGCGTTTTTGCACATTTGGGATACTCCCGCACAGCAGTGCCGTTATCCCATTCTTTTTTTCAATTGGTATCAGATCAAACGCAGTGCGATCGCTATTTTATCTACAAAACTGCATCCCATCGATGACAGTTCATATCTGCCTGTAATATAATTGTAGTACTCAAGTTAATATCTAAATTTTGCTGGGTTTTGGCGTTTAAAAAACTCCAACCAAGCTATGGAATACTACATAAAAATACGGACATTTTCCCCGAACCATGACACCAGCAGACCTCAAAGCCTACCTCGATAACCTGTTGAGTAAAAATATCTCTCTCAGTACGATGATTTGGGGCCCGCCGGGAATTGGTAAATCTAGCATCGTTGCCCAACTAGCGCGCAAACATCAAATTGATTTTGTTGATGTGCGCCTGTCTCAACTTGCACCTACCGACTTACGCGGTTTACCTGTAGCTGAAGACGGTACTTCTAAATGGTATCCCCCAGAATTTTTACCCCGTGAAGGTAAGGGTATTCTCTTCCTCGATGAATTAAACATGGCTCCCCCAGCTATGCAAGGTGTAGCCCAGCAGTTAATTCTTGACGGTCGCGTCGGCTCATACGTAGTTCCCGAAGGTTGGTTTGTCTGGGCAGCTGGGAACCGTAAAGAAGACCGTGCAGCAGTCTTTGATATGCCCTCCCCCCTAGCCAACCGCTTTTTACATCTACAAGTAGAAACTGATTTTGATAGTTTCAAAGCATACGCTTTATCTACGGGAGTTCACGAGCAAATTATCGCCTTTCTCTCCTTCCGTCCCAGCTTATTACATAAACTCGACCCCCAACAGCCATCATGGCCTTCGCCCCGTTCTTGGGTGATGGCGAGTCAATTACACGCCACCGGATTGGATATTACCCCCGCCGTTGGAGTAGGAACCACCGCAGAATTCAATGCGTTTATTAAGCTGTATCAAAACTTACCAGATTTAACTGAGATTCTCTTGGGTAAAGGCGAGCGAATTAAATTTCCCACAGAACCATCAGTTCGCTATGCAGTAACCATAGGTTTAGCCATTAACGCTCAATCTGCAAACCAAGCACATAACGCCTTCAATTGGATATCCCAAACAGCCGCAATGGAATGGGTGCAGTTATTTGCCACAGATTTATTTCGCAGTATGCGCAGCAAAAAGCAAATTGGCGCATTAGCCCAGCTAGTGCAAAAAGACCCGAAACTTCAGAAATTTATGCAGGAATTTCAGGAATTGATGGGAGTTTAAGAGGCAGGGGGAAAGAATTCAAAATTCAAAATTCAAAATTAAGGAATTTCCCAATGCCCAATGCCCAATGCCCAATGCCCCATGCCCAATGCCCCATGCCCAATGCCCCATGCCCAATGCCCAATTAAACAAACTTATCAGTGCTTCGATGTTGCGGTTGCGGATGAAATCGCCGTTTTTTGCAACTTTGGCTTTGTTTGCACGAGTGTTAATTACCGAAAGCGTTCCCACTGCAGCGACGGATGGAGAGGATATTTTTATTAATGCAGATTTTTTGCGATCGCTCTCTTCTTCCCAACTTGATGGCTTATTATTACACGAAGTCTTACACGCCGCACTTTTGCACGTTCCCCGCCGTGGTGCCAGAGAACGCAATCTCTGGAATGTAGCGGCTGATATTGTGGTTAATGGCATGATTGCCCAGCAACAAAGTTTTGAATTACCTGCTGGTGGCGTGCGCAACTTAGAGCTAGAGCATTTGAGCGTGGAAGAAATTTATGAAATATTGCTAAAAGATGCTAAAAATTGTCCAAAATGCCAAGCTGACTTATTATATGAGCCAAAAGACGGGAAATCTGATGGTAGTTTAGATGCAGCACGCCAGAAAACTTTAGAAAATCATTGGCGCAATGCGATGCAACAGGCGATCGCAGTTGCTCACAGCTGTAATAATCAAGGTAGTATTCCTGCAGGAATTCAGCGAGAACTCACAGCCCTCAGCGAAGGGCAATTAGATTGGCGTTCTTATCTGTGGCGCTACTTAGTGCGAACCCCTACAGATTTTACAGGCTTTGACCGTCGCTTTATCAGCCAGCGACTTTACCTAGAAGCACTCGAAGGCGAAAGCGTCAAAGTATTTGTGGCAGTTGACACCAGTGGTTCTGTAGGCGAAGCCGAACTGCGGCTATTTTTCAGCGAAGTTATCGGAATTCTCAATTCTTACCCCCATATTCAATGTCAACTTTATTACGCCGATGCCGAAGCTTACGGCCCTTACGAACTTACCACAGATAGTCCCTTACCTAAACCAGTAGGCGGCGGTGGTACATCCTTCGTTCCTTTCTTCGATAAAGTTAACGACCAAATTGACTGGTACAGTAATAGTGTTTGTGTATACCTCACAGATGGCTATGGTACATTTCCTGAACAACAGCCAAATTTCCCCGTATTGTGGGTAGTTACTCCCGGTGGACTAGACTTAAATCAATTCCCCTTTGGTGAAGCGGTTAGGCTGTTGTCAAATGGTAAATAGTCAGAGACGCGATGAATCGCTTCTCTACAATTGTCCCCCCTGCCTTCTTGGATGAATCTCGCTATGTCAGATATTCCTGATTCTTTAACTCAAACTGAAATGCTGTCCCTAATACGAAAAGGTGCAGGTTTTTGGAATGAATGGAGAGCAGAAAATTTAAAATTATTAGAGTATATATCTGAAACAGAATTCAGCGAATATTTGGTGTTGAATTTAAGTGAAGTTAACCTCAGTGGAGCTAACTTAAAAAAATTCAACTTTCGCCAAGTAGATTTAAGTTGGGCAGATTTAAGCGGAGCCGATTTGAGTGGAGCTAAACTTTATAAAGCCAATCTGAGCGGTGCAAATTTGAGTGGTGCAAATTTAAGTAATGCAAATCTCAATGGTGCTAACTTAACGGCAGCGATTTTACAAGGAGCAAATCTGAGCGGTGCAAACCTGAGCCGTACTGATTTAAGTGAATTTGATTTTAGTAAAGCAACTTTAAATAAAGTAAATTTTTTTCGAGCCAATCTCAGCCAAGCTAACTTTAGAAAAGCTAATTTAAATAAATGTAAATTTACTGGCGCAAATTTAGCAGCAGCCGATTTCCGCGAAGCTGATATGACTGGCGTAAAACTGGGCGGAGCTAAATTAGTCAAAGCAGATTTGAGTGAATTAAATTTGGCTGGATTAAACTTAATAAGAGCCGATTTAAAAGCAGCTAACCTTAGTAAAACAAATTTAACAGCAGCAAATTTGAGTCGAGCAAATTTGTATGAAGCAAAAATTAGTGGTGCAAAATTTCACAAAGCTAATTTATTTAATATTATTCTGCAAACAGTTAACCTCAATGAAGCTGATTTAAGCGGAGCTAATTGGAAAAACTCTCAACTTTGGGGATTTAATTTTAGTGGATTTAATCTTAGTGGTATTAACTTCAGTGGTACAAACTTAAGACAAGCAAACTTCCACAAAACAAATCTTATTGGCGCTGATTTCCGCAAAGCCAGCCTCCAAAGTGCAAATTTTCAAGAAGCAAACCTCTTAGGCGCAGACTTCAGCCAAGCTTATCTATATGATGCTAATTTCTCCGGTGCAAATATTTTAGGTGCTGACTTCAGTAGTGCTAAATTGTCAGGTGCAATTATGCCCAACGGAACGAAGTATAAATGAGAAGGAAGACAAATAACAATTGTACAGACGCGATTCATCGCGTCTCTGCCCAATGCCCAATGCCCAATGCCCCATGCCCCATGCCCAATGCCCAAACAACAACGTTGCATCGTCTGCAAAGCAACTTTTTTACAAGAGCATAATTTTTACAATGGCGTTTGTGTTAATTGCGGAAACATTAACTACAGCAAACGTCATCAAAGCGCTGAGTTACAAGGAATGACGGCTGTTGTCACCGGGGCTAGGGTAAAAATTGGCTATGCTGTAGCGTTGAAATTGTTACGAGATGGTGCTGCTGTCATAGTTACAACGCGCTTTCCTCATGACGCTGCAAAACGATACGCAGCAGAACCTGACTTTGAAAAATGGCGAACTCGCTTACAAATTTATGGGCTAGATTTGCGACATCTCCACAGTGTTGAGCAATTTACCCAACACATTCTCAAATTTTATCCGCGACTCGATATTATTATTAACAACGCCGCGCAAACAGTACGCCGTCCACCAGCGTTTTATCAGCATTTAATTGAGTTTGAATCATTACCCGTGCAAGATTTACCGCCAGAATTGCCAGGTTTGCTGAGTCAGACTCATAGTTTAAACGCCGCAGAAAGTGATAATTTGCTGCCAAAGGTAGCTAGTGAAGATATTAGACCGGAAAAATCAGCTTTTCTCTCGCAAATTCCCCTAATTCCTGAAGATAATTTAGATAATTCCGCTTTATTCCCACCGGGAATGTATGGCGATGATGGACAACAGCTTGATTTGCGTCCGTTTAATAGCTGGCTGATGAAAGATGATGAAGTCAGCATTTTGGAATTATTAGAAGTGCATATCATTAATGCGATCGCACCTTTTGTCATTAATAGCAGACTCAAGCTGTTAATGAGCAATCAAAAAGAAACTGCGAAATACATTATCAACGTTTCCTCAATGGAAGGACGATTTAACGACGTTGATAAACCTTGGCGACATCCTCACACCAATATGGCAAAAGCAGCACTCAACCAAATGACTCGCACCTGTGCCAAAGAATATGCCAAACACCGGATTTTCATGAATGCAGTAGACCCCGGTTGGATTAGCTTTCAACATCCTTATCACCAAGCTAAATCTATGCAAGAACGCGGCGTAAATCCCCCCTTTGATATTATTGACGCAGCCGCGCGAATCTGCGATTTAATTTATTTGGGAATCAATCAAGGAAAGACCCCTTTTGGTAAATTCTTTAAAGATTACATAGAGATAGACTGGTAGAGGAAAGGGATAAGGGAAGGGGGACAAGGGAGACAAGGGAGACAAGGAAGACAAGGAAGAAAAATTTCCCATGCCCAATGCCCAATGCCCAATGCCCAATGCCCCATACCCATCACGGCAGTGTAGCTTAATGGTAAAGCACGTGTCTGCCAAACACGAAGACAACCGTTTGATTCGGTTCACTGCCACAGCAACGTAGTTCAAATAACAGAATTCCTTGGAGTAGACCAGGAGATGCGGGTGTAAATCCTGCCGTTGCTATTTTTGTGAAAATGCGATAATATATGTGTTAAGTCCGGGTAATTACTTATTATTAATTCTCCCCGCGTCCTCGCTTCCCCGCCGCCCCTAATCCCCAATCTGTGCGGTTTCCGAGTCCCCCGCGTCATCCCTAATAGTAAGTTTTAACCGGACACAATAATTAACTAAAGTCAATAACTAGTACAGCAAGGCTCAAATAAAGCTACCATTTCAAACATTCATAAACCTTGATGTATTAACCTTTTGACTTTTGACTTTTGACTTTTGACTTCCCCGCAGAGGTACTAGGCAGTGTAGCTTAGTGGCAAAGTGCCTACTCTTCAAGTAGGAGACGACCGTTTGATTCGGTTCACTGCCACCAGCAACGTATTTCAAACAGCAGAATTCCTTGGAGTATACCAGGAGATGCGGGTGCGAATCCCGTCGTTGCTATCGAGAATCCATGATTTTATCTACTGCAACACAAGCTTGATGAAAGCGTTCTTCCCAGGAACCGCTAATGAGGATGTAGGGTCTATTTCTGGATTTTAATTCAAAAATACAGCGATCGCGAAATTCTGTTCTTAAATGAGGTCAAAACCTTTGGCTATCATCTGCTTGACTTCTTCTAGGGTGTCATCAACACCACTAAATAATGCATATTCATTAGCCAATCGGATGATTACCAGGGTTTACGGCATGAATATACTCGCTACCAGAATGGGGTCGTCCGCGTTTATAATAGGCTTCTTGTGGTTGTCCCCAGCCTAACTGTAAAATAATTTCTAAAAAGTTAGAATTTTCCCATTTCCATAAACTAGCCCATTCTGTTCTTTGGGCAATTCTTTCGACATCAATTTTATGAATGCGTTCGTGTTGTTTGCTATTATTAAAACTCAGATATAAATCCATATCCGAAGTAACTTCATACCAAAATTCTAAGATTGAATCTTTGGCGGATTGTAATATTTCTAAATCATGATTTAAAGCAATTAATTCACTATCTATTTTCGGATAATGTACAGTTTTTCCTTTGACATTTACTTCATGCCAAATGATACCTGACACGTGATTTTCTCTTTGATAGTCGTGAATAGCAGCTTTAAAATCTTGATAGGCAGTAAACTTTTGCAGTCCATCAGTTCTGATAAATTGGTCAATTATCGGATTGCCAGAAACTGTTACTTCTAATTTTAGGCGTTCCCCCTTCAAGCAAGCTTGACGTTCGGCTGCTAAAATTTGGATGAGTTCTTCGGTAGTATAAACCTTTGACATCAGAACACGCTCTAATTAGTTAGTTGTCAGTTGTCAGTTGTCGGTTATTAATTTTTCCCCATCTTTGTGCCATCTTAATTAGTGTGCCATTGAACTATTGACGATGAATTAAGTTTTTTTGTTAAATCAGATTATTTACAGATTATCTCTTGACGAAATTGACAATGTAGTATCAGATATGACTAAAAATTAGGGCAGACCAATTTGGTCTACCCTCAAGGTTACTTACTTAACTCACTACTGAATTCATTGAAGGAACGCCGCTTTAACTGTACTGACTCGGAACGAGGTAGTAAATCAAACACTTCACGAAAGCGATCGTCGATTTCTTCAAAAGGTACTTGACCTTGTTTATTTAAAACTACTTTACCGGATTGATCGAAGACTACAACTTGAGGTACTGCGCCAGAATAATAATATCTTGGATCGGTAGGGTCATTAGTTTTTTGAGATGAGAAGGTATCTACACTAATGGGGATAATTTCTGCAACTTTACCGTAAAATTCCTGTACTCGCGAAATTGTAATGGCATATTCCTTACAATCTTTGCTGTCATCGACATAAAAAGCCAAAAACACTGGTTTATGCTCTTGTAGAGACTGTGCTAATGTCTGTCTGGGAGGAATTAACGAACCATTACCAGCATAAACAACGAAAATGTTGCCTTCATAATTGTCTTCCTTAATACCAGCAGATGCTGGTTGGATATTGAGAATCAACAAGCACGCAAGCAGCACCAAAGCTTTAGAAATCAATTTTTGCCAATGAGTTTTTTTCTGTAAAAAAGGAAACTTTAAGCCATTCATCAAAAGAAACCTTGTGAGCTACTGTTTTGTGAGTTTTTGCTGAATTCAGCAAGTAGCGCTGGATATATGATTACGTCCTTGCACCATTTTTTAAGATAACGCCTATGGGGACTAGGGGCTAGAGGTTAGGGTGCAGAGGAGGCAGAGGAGGCAGAGGAGGCAGAGGAAGCAGAGGAAGCAGAGGGGGTAAATAAATACTTAATGCCCCATGCCCAATGCCCCATGCCCAATGCCCAATGCCCAATGCCCCATGCCCAATGACAACTGACTATTGACTATTGACTATTGACCATTGACTATTAACTATTGACAAAATTAATTTAAGCTATTAATTACTGTGGCAAACAAATTACATCTTATAGATAGAATCAAACTAGGTTTGGCGGTGTCGGTGGCGAAAGGCGTGACTTTGATGGTGCGATCGCTCCGTCTCGGTGCTGCTAGTGTATTACCAGGGTCGATTGCGCGTAAAATTGAACCGAAGTTGTTGCAATTGTTGAGTCAGCAGGTAAAACACGGGGCGATTCTCATTGCTGGCACTAATGGTAAAACTACCACATCCCTACTTTTACGAGAAATTTTAGAGCGCAAGGGCTACCGTGTGGCGCATAATTCCACAGGCGCGAATTTGGAAAATGGGTTGATGACGGCGCTGATGGATAACGCTAGCTTCACGGGTAGCTTGGATGTGGATTACGCGATTTTAGAAGTTGATGAAAATATCCTACCCAAGGTATTAGCACCAATTCAACCAAAGCTGATTCTGTGTTTAAACTTGTTCCGCGATCAACTCGATAGGTACGGCGAAGTTGATACTATTAGTAAACGCTGGGGTAAAGCGATCGCAACTTTATCACCTCAGACTATTGTAGTTGCTAATGCTGACGATCCTACTATCTGCTATCTCGGTCAACAATTAACTCAACAGCGCGTCTCGTTTTTCGGTTTGAGCGAACCAGAACATTATTTAGAAGCGATTCCCCATGCTGTTGATTCTATCTATTGTCCCAGATGCGGACAAGCTCTCAACTACGAAGGCGTTTATTTGTCCCACATGGGCGAATATAGTTGTGGTAATTGCGGCTTTAGTCGCAGTCAACCCAGTCTCAACAGCAGCGAATGGCCGCAAATTCTTGTCGGGTTATATAACAAATACAATACCTTAGCAGCTGCCACTGCTGCCCAAGAATTAGGAGTTGATGCGGCGACTATCCGCGAGACTATTCCCAACTTCCAAGCAGCTTTTGGGCGGGCGGAAGAATTGGAAATTAACGGGAAAAAGGTACGGATTTTATTATCAAAAAATCCTGTGGGGACGAATGAAACCATTCGTGTCGTTACTCAAAGTACAGATAAAACTACTTTGCTGGTGTTAAATGACCGAGTGCAAGATGGTGAAGATGTATCTTGGATATGGGATGTCGATACAGAGAAATTAGTCCAGCGTGGAGGTACTTTAGTTGTGAGTGGCGATCGCGCTTATGACATGGCCTTACGTCTGCGTTACAGCGATCCTCAGCCTAATCATAATTTTAACCTAATTGTGGAAGAAGATTTACGCGATGCCATTAACACCGCATTAGAGCGTACACCCAACAACGAAACCCTGCATATATTACCCACATATACAGCCATGTTGAGTGTACGTGAAGTCTTAACTGGGCGGAAGATTTTGTAATGGGGCATTGGGCATTGGGCATTGGGCATTGGGCATTGATAGTAAATCATTTATTTTCTTTGCCCCTGTTGCCAAGAGTAATATCCCTAGCTTATCCCGCAATCCCGCCGTCACCCTATAAGGGTGCGGCTAATTGAACAAAGCCTGCCGTTGCAGGCTCTAGAAATTCAGCCTGCAACGGCAGGCTTTGCAACATTAGCCCCAGGCTTCGAGCCTGCGGGCGTTATTTCGGGTATGCCAGAGAAATTGTTATTTTAACAAAAGTCTTAGCCTCTACCTTACTGCAACTTCACAGCTGCGCGCTGAATTGGTAATACTTCTTCTAAAGTCATCTCATGGTCAGCTGTGAGATGACTGCTACAGCAAATTGTACTAAAGAAAACTTTTTGACCAACTAATTCTGAAAAATACTGTTGTAAAAGTAAACGAGAAGTAATATCTCCTAATAATTCTCCCAAATCTTTGGTGAGTTGGTCTTTATCATCGCGGTGCACCATTCTATATTTAAAATTGGTTTCACCGACTAAATTTTTAACAGCAGAATCAAAATTATCTTTCTTACCTTGAACATAAGCAAAAGCTTGTTCTTGCAAAAAATTCCAAGCTTCTGGGAAAATCTCCCGAATTTTTTCGAGATGATTCTCTGTTTGGTAGACTAATGTAGCAGTTTTACAATCCATATAGTAATATTTCAGTTTGTTAAACAAACCTTCGACAATCTGTAATCTTACGACTCAACAGGAAAAGTGAAACTGAACTTTTGCAATTCCCTGATAACTCTCTTGGGATTATCGGCAAAATGTTACTGCAAAACTGTTACATAAACTACGAATAAACATAGCATTTAAAACCAATGTGCGATATGCTTACCCAAAATCTAGATATACACCGGATTCGCCAATCCTAAATTGAAAAATATATGAATGATTCAATTATTCAAGAAACATAACTAAGCATAAACACTTTTTAGTTAGATGGTTATGTGCTACATCGCACAACCAAAGTATAAAAATCAATGCCCAATGCCCCATGACGCCACTTGCTTCAAGCCGGGAAACCCGTCCAACGCAGTGGCTCCCCCATGCCCCATTTCCCAAATTATATGACTTCTCCAAAATTTGAAATTACAATTGGTTGGTTATATCCGACGCTGATGAGTACCTATGGCGATCGCGGTAATGTAATTACTATAGAACGCCGCGCTCAATGGCGGGGATACAGTGTCAAAGTTTTACCATTGGATCAAAATACTACCACCGATGAAATTAAATCTGTAGACTTGATTGTCGGTGGTGGTGCGCAAGACAGACAGCAAGAAATTGTCATGCGCGATTTGCAAGGTGCTAAAGCCGATGCTATGCGTGAAAAAATAGAAAATGGTACGCCGGGAGTCTTTACCTGTGGTTCGCCTCAGTTACTCGGACATTATTATGAACCAGGATTAGGACAACGGATTGAAGGTTTAGGAATTTTAGATTTAGTCTCAGTCCATCCTGGTGAAAATACTAAACGCTGCATCGGAAATTTGGTAATTGAAGTTACAGCCTCACGCCTAGCCCAAGATTTAAAAGCAATGACAGGTAGCACGCCTTATTTAGTCGGCTTTGAAAATCATGGCGGACGCACTAAGCTGGGGAAAGTGGAAGCTTTAGGAAAAGTCGTTTACGGTTTGGGCAATAATGGTGAAGATGGTACTGAGGGAGCATTTTATCAGAATGCGATCGCTACCTATTCCCACGGCCCCTTGTTACCCAAAAATCCCTTTGTTGCAGATTGGTTAATTCAAACAGCGTTGCGGCTGAAGTATCAACAGCCAATTACCCTAGAACCCTTGGATGATACCTTAGCAATGCAAGCACGGGAAGCTATGTTTAAGCGGTTGAAAGTAAATTTACCCACACCAGCAGCCGCGAAGGTTTAAAATTCCCCAAATATAGTCTTTAACGTAGGGTGTGTTAGGCATTCCGCCATAACGCACCGACCATATCTGAAGCTACATCAAGAAGATATTACAACAAGCGATCGCTCAATACTCTATTTCTGTTCAGCCCTAAACTAGAACTATCTAAGCGGCAATAATGTATTTATTGTTACAATTAATTACCCAGTTTTATACGTATAAAAATCAGCTTTAAATTAAAAACGCAAAATCTTTATCAAATTAACACAGAACTTTATACCTAGAAAATGCTAGGTATTACTGTAAATAATCTTGGCTGCATCCCAATACAGTCATGTTTAAGGTAGTTAATATTCTGTAATACTTAACATGATAGAGGAAAATGAACAAAATCTTAAAAAGATTCTCCAGCAGAAACTCACACATTACCTGGAGAAGTTATCCCTGAGCCGACAAAGCCAAAATCAGCAAGAAGAACTGACTTGCTTAAGCCAGTTAGCAGCCATATATGAACAATTATTTGAGTTTTCTCAAGCTTTACAATATTATAAGCTTTTATTGGCTCTATCCCAGCAAATAGATGCTATAGATTGGCAAGAAGTCGCCCTATACAACATCGGCAATTGTTACCTACAACTCTGCCAATATCAGGATGCAATTAAATATTTTACCCAACTACAAAAAATTACTTACAAAACAGGTAATAGAGTCTTACAAATATCAGCTATCTGGGGATTAGGAACTAATTATCAAAATCTTGGTAAGTATCCTCAAGCGATTGAATATTTTCAACAGCAGTTGGTAATTAGTTGTGAAATTAATCAACAGATTTATGAAAAAAGTGCTTTAGGTTCTTTAGCCAATGTTTATCAGTGTCTTGGAGATTATCAACAAGCACTGGATTATGCACAAAAGGCGCTCCTGATTGCTCAAGAAATAGAAGATATGCAAGCAATCGGGGATTCGCTCGCCAACATTGGCGGAATTTATCTCCAGTTAGAAAATTGGCAAAAAGCTATTATTTATTGTCATCAATCACTTTTGATTGCTAGAGAAATTTCCCAGCAAAATCTTGTAATGATTAGTCTCCACATTCTCGGGCAAGCACATAAAGAGATTGGAGATTATGAAAAAGCAATGGAATTTTTGCGAACATCCCTAGAGATTTCTGCAAAGATTGGCGAGCAACGAGTCCGCAGTGCAATTTTGCAAGGTTTAAGTGATGTTTGTAGTCAACTAAATTTACTACAGCAAGCAATTGAATACAATATAGAAGCTTTAAGCGTTACTCGCCAAACAGAAAATAAATTAGGCGAAGCCTCTGCACTAGCTAAGATAGGTGCTATATATCAAAAGTTAGAGAGAAACGATCGCGCTTTAATCTACTATCAACAATCTTTACAAATTGTGCAGGATCTGGGAGTTAAACATAGTCAGCAGAAATTACTATTTAAAATCGGTCTTATCTATTATTATGACAGTAAATTCTGTGAATCTAGGGATTATTTACAATCTGCGCTTGTTATCGCTCAAGCCAGAAAAAATAATTATGAAGAAGCGCAAATCTCCCTGATGCTCAGTACAAATCTGCAACAGTTAAACCGTTATCAAGAAGCAATTTATTATGGCTATCAATCCTATAGACTTTATAAGTCTTTAGGAGACGAAATCCAAGCAGCACAAATGTGGCAATTTCTCCACAAATTAGGAGCTAAATTTTAATTTAGTTCATGCTAATGTCCATTTAAATTGCATAACTACTAATAAAGGCTATTAACAGTCAACAGTCAACAGTCAACAGTCAACAGTTAACAGTCAACAGTCAACAGTCAACAGTCAACAATCAACAGTCAACAATCAACAGTCAACAGTCAACAGTCAACAGTCAACAGTCAACAGTCAACCACCCTCATGATGGATTGTGCAACTTCAAAGCAGAATATAGCAATCCGTTGACGAGTTACAAACACCTATCTTTGTTGTTCTCTTTGTCCTTTTTGTGAGCATGGGAAAGAGAGATTTTCAAGTTTGGTTATGATACCAATTTGAAAAAATCATGGAACAGATGGTAGGGGCATGGCATTGCCATGTCCTCTAGAATATTAGGGTGGGCATTGCCTAATCTACAGCAATATATTATTGTTGAGTCTGCTGTTGTTTGGGTAATTGCTGCGGATCTTCCGTGGGTTTAAATCGGGGAAATAAAGCGGGTGGTGTAGCTTGACGAAATGCTCCACAATAGTGCATAGTCATCACTGCTTTAAAAGCCCAATGATCTGAAGGTACATCACTAAAAGGATTGGGTAAAGTCTCTGCTTTATTTTCAATGCAAGCATTAATTACTGGATTGGATGTAGCCGCTTCATTATTCATCGATTCTTGAGCTTGCACAGGTTTCCAAAAACCAAGATTAGCAATTAATAAAACTGATAGCCAAAGTTTTTTATTCATCATATAAACCCTAAATAAATTCAGAATAAATCTGCTTTTTTATGTAACTTCAATTTATAAATATTAGCTGCTAACACCCAAAATTAACAGGAGTAAACATAGATTAATATCAAGGTTATTCTAGGGAAATCATTATTAAAACTCTATTAATTGTACCCAGCTTTACTATATGCCTATTGGTTACAAAATATCGTTCTTAAACTAGATGAACAATAGCTTAACTATACGCTAATTCTAAACTATGAGCTAAGTAAATAAATTATGGTGCAACAAATTAGATATAATCAACCACAATACGTTTGCATGATTCCGATTGAGAGCCTAACTGGTAACCAAGAAGAAGAAATTATGACTTTTGGTGTGTCTCAGCATAAAGTTAAAAGAAAAGCTGAACAATTATTAGCATCTACCTATGGTTGTAATTCTGCGCAAGTTCAGGAATTGATGTTGCTAGCAAAAATTGAATTGATTACTCCCTGGTGTACGCCAACTCAACCAACACAAGATGAATCATAACTAGACAAGAAAAGCGATCGCTTAAGTTTAAACTTGAGGATAAAATTGTTGAGCTTGTTCTCCCACACTTTCACGAAAATTGTTAATTTTTCGCCATCATGCAAATATTTAAAACTCTCCTCCGGGTTCGTCACTACGAAATGGATGCCCTTGGACATGTTAATAACGCTGTCTACCAAAATTACCTAGAACAAGCAGCTATTGAACATTCAGAAAATTTGGGTTTAACCTTCGATGTCTACCGCGAATCAGGTGGTGTATTTGTGATGCGCCGAGTAGAAATTGATTATCTGCGTCCAGCCGTTGCAGGTGATACTTTAGAAGTTACAACATGGCTGCGGGAAATACGGGGTACTCGTGCTTTCCGCAAATACGAAATTCGTAAACAAGACCAAGCGGATTTGTTAGTTACAGCCGAAGCACTTTGGGTGTGGGTAGAGGGGAAAACAATGCGTCCAAGACCAATTCCCAGTCTGATATTAGATAAATTTCAACAATCTTGCAACCAGGAGTTTAGCCCTACATTTCCAGGATAATTTAATTATATTTCTGGAAAAAATATTAGACTTTTTCAACTTTACTATGTAAATTTGATACAGTTAGTAAAATCGATCCCGATAGTCGAGATAATGATGTGAAATATACAACATATCAACCTGTAGTCACACCACTCAAGATTATGCCAGTAAATTCAGATTTCCAGGTCAAGATGATGGAGCAAAACCAACAAGAAGAAAGAGAAACTGCGGCGCAAGAGTTTGAAGCAGCCTTGGATGAATTGGAAGAGATTTTACAAGACAAGCGTCCTGAAGATCAAACCAAGGGCAGCTTCTATGATGGCAGCGTTAGCGATGCCCAACTAGCACAAGAAGAACAAGATTTAGCATCTATTGATATCGCCGCCTTTGAAGATGCAGTGGCAGATATTGAGCAATATTTAGCCGAACGCTACCGATAAATGCGCTATTCATGCATTTTTTGCCTTTGGGCTTCGTATAACATTAAAGCTGCTGCGATCGCCACATTCAAAGACTCTACGCCTGGACTTAGAGGAATTTTTACTTGCCGATCTGCCATTGCGGCGATTTCTGCTGATAAACCAGCACCTTCATTTCCCAATAAAATCAAACTAGGTTTGCGCCAGTCTACTTCCCAGTAAGTTAAAGTTGCACTAGGTAAGGTGGCGATAACTTGCATACCCGCTTGCTGACTTGTGTGAATTGTCTGTTTTAAATTTTCTGTCACTGCCATTGCCAGACGAAACCATTGTCCAGCAGAAGCGCGTAAAACTTTTGGGTTATCTAAATCGACACTATCCCCACTCAGCCATAATCCTGAAGCTCCAGCTGCCGCCGCAGTGCGAATAATCGTCCCCAGATTACCGGGATCTTGCAAAGTTTCCACGGCTAGGACAACACCATTCATGGGTAATTGGGAAGTGCGATCGCTCTTTTTGGCTGTGGCGACTACACCATCTGGTTGCACTGTCGTAGCGATCGCGGCGAGAACTTCCGGACTGACAATTTCCGCGCGATCGCAGCGCCTACAAGCCTCCTCCCACAGTCCAAAATGATCTGCTTGCCATTCTGGGGTACAACACACCGCCTGCAACGGATAATTCACCGCACAAGCCTCTTCCAGCAAATGTGTCCCTTCTAATAAAAATAGCTGCTGCTTGTGTCGCTCCTTCGCGGAGTGCAATTTGCGAATTTGCTTGACTAAGGAATTTTGTAAACTGGTTAACACGATTTTAGATTTTAAATTTTGCAGCCATTGCCTTCAGTCGCCTGACTTGAATCAACTGCAGTCAGCTTCCCTGGCTTTACAACTGGCGATATCTTAGATTAATCCAAAATCGACAATCCGTCTTGAAAAGTTCATATCGCCGACTTCCGGCGCTCCGACTCCAGTCGCCTCAAGTCGGCAAACCCGCCCAAAGCGCTGGCTCGACTTTTCGCAAAATCCAAAATTGATATGCGGAACCCGGGACTTGAACCCGGAAGCCTTGCGGCACTAGAACCTGAATCTAGCGCGTCTGCCAATTCCGCCAGTTCCGCTGGCAATTATTTACAATCGACAATTCCTAACTATTACTCATTTATCTCTATTTGTCAAGTCATTGCTCCATCGCTTACCGAGTATAGAGTTTTGCCCCAGACAGAATTTCGTAGCGATCTTGTCAGAATAATTTTTTAATTCCCCAAAAGCTTACCCTGAATAGTTTTTAGCCTTCACCACCCAGGCAAAACCACCTTTTATTGACCCCCGATTCCCCGACAAAATGTAGACAAATCAAATCTTTACTGTAGAATCAAAACCAACTTCAACCCTTTAAAATTGACGTATTTATTCTGGAGGTAGGCTTATTAATCCTTCTAGCAGCTTACCAGATGCCAAGTCCCCCCTTGAAGCAGACTCCGCAGTCTTGCAAATTTGGGGAGGGCATCCTTTGCGAGGTCATGTAAAAATTAGTGGGGCAAAAAATTCAGCCTTGGTAATCATGGCTGGAACCTTGCTATGTTCAGGCGATTGCCGCATCCGTAATGTCCCATTATTAGCGGATGTGGAACGCATGGGTCAAGTTTTATCAGCTTTGGGCGTGAGCTTGAGCCGAAATGGTGACATTTTAGACATTGATGCCAGGGAAATTACCACATCTAAAGCCCCCTACGAATTAGTTACCCAACTGCGGGCGAGCTTTTTTGCGATCGGCCCAATTTTGGCGCGACTAGGAGTAGCTCAGATGCCATTACCCGGCGGTTGTGCCATTGGCGCTAGACCTGTAGATTTGCATGTCCGGGGACTGCAAGCGATGGGAGCAGAAGTCCAAATTGAACATGGTATTTGTAATGCCTATGTTCCTGGCAGCAATGGCAGATTAAAAGGAGCCAGAATATACCTAGATACTCCCAGTGTGGGCGCAACCGAAACATTGATGATGGCGGCTACCCTAGCGGATGGCGAAACCATCATCGAAAATGCAGCGCGGGAACCGGAAGTAGTCGATTTGGCTAATTTCTGTAACGCGATGGGAGCCAAAATTCAAGGTGCTGGCAGCAGTACAATTACCATTGTCGGCGTAAATAAGTTGCATTCAGTGGAATACAGCATTATTCCCGATCGCATTGAAGCTGGTACTTTTTTAGTCGCAGGCGCAATTACACGCTCAGAACTGACTCTCTCTAGCGTGTGTGCAGATCATTTAATTCCCGTAATTGCCAAATTACGCGATATTGGCGTGACTATTATCGAGGAAGGAGCGAATTCCTTACGGGTTCTCCCCGCCAGTAGCCTCAAAGCCACCGATATCGAAACTCTACCCCATCCCGGCTTTCCCACAGATATGCAAGCGCCGTTTATGGCCTTGCTGACTTTAGCAGAAGGCGACAGCCTAATCAACGAATCTGTGTTTGAAAATCGCTTACGTCATGCTTCTGAGCTAAACCGCTTAGGCGCAGATATTCGCGTCAAAGGCAATACAGCCTTTGTTAGAGGAGTGCCGATGTTATCAGGCGCACCAGTATTAGCTACAGATTTGCGGGCATCCGCAGCTTTAGTCTTAGCTGGTTTAGCAGCAGAAGGCACAACAATAATACAGGGATTGCACCACCTCGATCGCGGCTACGATCAACTGGATCTGAAGTTGCAGCAATTGGGCGCAAAAATCTTGCGAGTCAATGAACCAACTACCAATGCAGAACTGACCGCCAGCACTAACAACTCTGCTGCATCGATAACGACATAGTTTGGTAGGTGGGCAATGCCCACCCTTACTAAATCGTTATCAGAAAAATGGGTTTAAAACCCCGTCGTTCTCCGACGGCTTTATGCTTTTTGTGCTAGCATAAGGATGTGCTTAATTGGTCGATACCCATGATTGTCTACGAGTTCAAAGTCAAGGGAAAGGACAAGCAATATCAAGCGATAGATGAAGCAATTCGTACTAGCCAATTCATTCAAAATAAATGCTTACGCTATTGGATGGATAACAAAGATTCAAAGGTAGATAAGTACGCATTGAATAAATATTGTGCTGCGTTAGCTGCTAAATTCCCTTTCGCTGATGAATTAAACTCGATGGCTAGGCAATCTGCTGCTGAACGTTCTTGGTCTGCAATAGCTAGGTTTTACGACAACTGCAAGCGGAAGGTTAAGGGTAAAAAAGGATTTCCGAAGTTTAAGAAAAACTGCCGTTCAGTTGAATATAAATCATCTGGATGGAAACTTTCACAAAGCAGGAAAGCTATAACCTTCTCTGACAAGAAAGGTATTGGGACTCTGAAATTAAAGGGAACCTACGATCTTAATTACTATGACATCAAGCAAATTAAGCGTGTGCGCTTAGTTCGTCGCGCAGATGGGTATTATGCCCAATTTGCAATAGATATTAATGTCAGGATAGAAACTCAACCGACTAATCAAGTAGTAGGTATTGATTTGGGATTAAAGTACTTCATTGCCGACAATAAAGGCAATGTAGAACCTTCACCCCAGTTCTACCGCAAATCAGAAAAACATCTTATACGAGCCAATCGCAAGAAGTCTAAAAAGTTCAGCCAACAAAAAAAGAAAGCCAAACAACGGCAATCAAACAATTACCACAAGGCTAGAAATAGATATGCCCGTAAATATTTAAAAGTAAGTAGGCAACGCAAAGAGTATTGCAAGAGATTAGCGTACTCCGTCATCCAATCTAACGATTTGGTAGCCTATGAAGATTTAAATGTTAAAGGGCTGGTAAAAAATCGACATCTAGCTAAATCAATTAGTGATGCTGGTTGGTACACTTTCCGCAGTTGGTTAGAGTATTTTGGGCATAAATATGGGAAGGTGACTGTTGCAGTTCCGCCCCATAACACAAGCCAAAACTGCTCTAACTGTAGCGAAAAGGTGAAAAAATCTCTATCTACTAGGACTCACGTTTGTCCTCATTGCGGCTACTCAGAGGACAGAGATATCAATGCAGCAATCAATATTTTGAGATTAGGACTCAGTACCGTGGGGCACACGGGAACTTACGCTACAGGAGATTTGCCCTCTTGGGCAGTTGGTAAGGCAGCGCGGTCTTGGGGGTCTCCCCCATGAGCGACTGCCGCACCCGTAAGGGCGCAAGCCTGCTGTCTAACGGCGAGTCTGTGAATGTAGAATCTCTGCACCTTTAGGTCGGAGAGTGTCAAACTAGCTTTAGGGAGGCTGTTGATTTAATTAACTGCGTTCCATAATTGTATTGTTTTCAAGCTCGTTACACTATGTCATTCTTCAAAACGCCGCTAATTGGTTTAAAAGCTGACTCCTTTCGTCATCCCTTAGACTTAGAAGCTACCAAAACTCTCAAGCAAATACCAGGTTTGGATATGATGGTACGGAATTGGCTTGGGCCAATGGCAGAGCAGATTTTTTATGTAGAAAATATTGCTTCTAGCGTGCTTGTGGGTGAAAATCAACTGCCAGATTTACACAAACTGTTGGTAGAAGCTTGCAAAGTATTAGATATCGAGCCTCCCCAATTGTACGTTAGGCAACATCCAGCCCCTAACGCCTACACCTTTGCGATGCGGGGTCAGCAACCGTTTGTGGTATTGCATACCTCATTAATTGATATGCTGACACCAGAGGAAATTCAAGCAGTCATCGCCCATGAGTTAGGACACCTCAAATGTGACCACAGCGTTTACCTAACTCCGGTAAATTTATTAATTTTAGCCGCCGCCATTGTTCCCAATGTAGGGGCAGTCATTGCCCAAGCCATCCAAACACAGCTGTTAGAATGGGTACGCTGTGCTGAGTTTACCTGCGATCGCGCCGCTTTACTAGCTACCCAAAATCCCAAAGTCGTCATGTCAGTCTTAATGAAGCTGGCTGGCGGTTCCCCCACCTTAGCGCCCCAACTTAACCTTGATGCTTTCGTAGCCCAAGCCCGCGCCTACGATGATATTAGTAAAACCGAACTAGGCGAAATGGTCAAAGCCGCCCGCACCGCCCAATTAACTCACCCCGTACCAGTATTACGCGCCAGAGAAATCGACCGTTGGGCGAGTAGTAAAGAATATCAAAATTTATTGCACAATCACGGGCAGAAGTCCAAAGAAATTACCTCCAAAGGGGGATGGCGGAATTGGTAAGTTAAGAGTCAATAGTCAATAGTCAATAGTCAATAGCAGAAAACATCTTCTTTGCGTCTTTGCGCGCCAGTTGCTACAAGTCGGCGGAGCCGCCCAACGCACTGGCTTGCCTTTTTGTGAGATCCTAAAAATATTTCACATCGAGGCGAAAATTACTTGCAACCGATTAACCTTTTTGAATACGAACAGCTAGCAACACAGCACCTCTCACAAATGGCGCTGGATTACTACAGTAGCGGTGCGTGGGATGAAATTACATTACGAGATAACCGCGCCGCTTTTGAACGCTGGAAATTACGCCCGCGTATGTTAGTTGATGTGAGCGATCGCAATTTAACTACATCTATATTAGGACAGCCCCTAGCACTACCTTTACTCATCGCACCGATGGCTTTTCAATGTCTAGCCCATCCCGATGGCGAAATCGCCACAGCCAAAGCAGCCGCTTCCGCAGGTGTTGGCATGGTTTTGAGTACTTTAGCGACAAAAACAATTGAAGAAGTCGCAGCCGTGCGGCAAAATTTTTCCAACGCTCTGCAATGGTTTCAGTTATATATACATAAAGATAGAGGTTTAACTCGCGCTTTAGTTGAAAGAGCTTACGCCGCAGGTTACAAAGCATTATGTCTGACGGTAGATGCACCTTTATTGGGACAAAGAGAACGCGATCGCCGTAACGAATTTTCTTTACCATTAGGTTTACAGGCTGCCAATATTGCAACTATCAAAGACTTAGATATTCCCCACGCCCAAGGGGAATCTGGCTTATTTACTTACTTTGCCGAACAACTCAACCCCGCTTTGACTTGGAAAGACTTAGCATGGTTGCAATCAATTTGTCCTCTACCCTTGGTAATAAAAGGTATCTTACGCGGAGATGATGCTATGCGTGCAGTAGAGTGCGGAGTTCAAGCCATTGTCGTCTCTAATCATGGTGGCAGACAATTAGATAGTGCGATTGCATCTTTAGATGCTTTAGCAGAGATTGTCACGGCTGTAGATAATCGAGCGGAAATACTAGTAGATGGTGGTATCCGCCGGGGTACAGATATTCTCAAAGCCTTAGCATTAGGCGCAAAAGCAGTACTCATCGGCCGCCCAATTTTATGGGGACTAGCTGTGGCTGGAGAAGTCGGTGTATCTCATATCCTCACACTGCTACAAAATGAGTTCAGCCTAGCTATGGCTTTGAGCGGCTGTCAAAAGCTACAGGATATCGATTCTTCTTTAATTACTCTTCCTCATGGCTATAAATAATTAGAAAAGTACTTGTCAGAAACCAAATGAATATATTATGATAGGAAAGTTGCATCCAAGGGCGGGTGGCGAAACTGGTAGACGCACCACACTCAAAATGTGGCGACCTTGCGGTCATAGGAGTTCGATTCTCCTCCTGCCCACTGTTAAAAAGCTAATTTATTAGCGCCATATATTTTTCACTAACTCTAGCATTATCTATATAGTACAGACCTAAGGTATACATCTATAAACCTTGGTTTCTTGATGCAGTTTTGGCAGTTGCCAAATATTTTTTCCTCAAAAGGAACTTAATTTCCGGGAAACGTGTCTATTGTCTTGTATGAAATAACATGAGTCAATATCCAAAGCTCAACCTGTAACTTTTAATATTCAGTAATTCGCCAAAATTCCAGTTAGGGTTGAGCAAATGGAAGATTTAACCAGTAAATAATCACAACTTGCAAAATGTGCCATGAGTTTTATTGAAGTGCTTTATCTAGCACCTAGATAACTATTTAGTTAAAATTTATACTCTTATTTTTGTGTCCAGCAAATATTTGTGTATAAAACTTACGTGCTATATGCGTGCTAACACTGACACTTTTTGCGTATTAAGAATGGGTTATGTGTTCAAATTTGCTAATCAAGATATGAACAATGTATAATTGTAATTAATCATAAAAGGTGAAACTATGAGATTAAAAAGGTGGGAATCTCCTCGCAGAGAAGGAAGAAACGATAAGGGTAAAGGCGGCTCGGCCAGAAAACGGCAACTGAAAAAACAAAGGCAGATGTTACGGCAAAAACTTAAGCAAGAAAATAAAGCAGACGATACAAAAAATAATGGCAATAGAGAAGATAAATCAATCTTCTCTTTTTTTATTCTTATTCAAGAAGAAAAATCTTTATTTTAAATGTAAATTCTTGCCCTGTTACATAAGTAACAAATAATCGTTGAATATAACTTAATATTATTATTTTGCTGTTAATAAATCGAATTTTTGATTACTTGATTTTATCCCCTTTAGGATAGATGCCGATATTTAGTTAGGTATTGTACAGAAATATTATCTGATTGTAAAAACCTGAAAAATTAGGTTTTATAATTCGCAATTATGCGCTGTAATCATTGATATATAAGGCTTTTCAGCCCATATAATCAAGAGATGTTAAAAATTGGAGATATTAAATATTCTAATTAATGATCGAGTTCAGGTGCATAAATCTCTGGATATAGGTGAATTCTCCCAGTAAATATATTTTCTTGGTTGTAATTACAACTTTTAATAACTAGATTATTGCCATCTATACTCATAAATCAGTCAAAAAACAGCCTTTATCCTAATCAAAAATATTTAGCGATCGCTATTCCCTTTAACCAAGATTTAACCTAATTTCCTATTCTTTGATATAAGGTATATGGCTTAACCAAATTTACAGATTTAACACATTTGCTGAAAAAATTAAATATTAATTCGCTAAATAACCAAGAAGTAATTAAGCAAAATAAATCATGAAATTTAATTTATCAAAAATATGAAGTTTACATCAAGACAACATGAATCAATTATAAAGTAACTATAAAGTTTGTTCTGAGTATTGGGAAAATCCTGATATCAGCGTGTAAGCTTATATACGGTGGTAATTTATTTTAAAATACCAGGGTTACCAGAATTTACTGATAAAGCTATTGCATCTCCATGTATGTGTGCCAGGCCATGCCATAAGCTTAGGAAGAAAATCAGCAATAGTACCACCTAATTGTTCCCGTAGGAAATGTACTAGTTGATGTTGATAATTTTGTCTTTGACACAGGAGGAATTTATGGGAGAGATAGCGATGTTGCCAACAAAAGAAGTTCTGGATTTTCCGATTACTGCCTTACGATTTAAAGAGCAGATGCAAGCCATCGTCAAATGGGCGATCGCCCGCGAGAGTAGAACAGTATGCGTAGCCAATGTCCACATGCTCATGGAAGCTCACTGGAATCCAGAGTTTGCTACTGTAGTCAGAAATGCAGATGTCGTTACTCCTGATGGTATGCCTTTAGTGTGGATGATGCGATTGATGGGTGCGCGTTCCCAAGATCGCGTAGCAGGGATGGATATCCTCCAAGAATTATGTCAGCTAGCTCAAGCAAAAAATTTAAGCGTCTACTTTCTCGGTTCGCACACAGAAGTTCTTTCGAGAATGCGAAAAAGATTAGATCAAGAATTTCCCAAATTGAAAATAGCAGCGATGGAACCTTTACCTTTTCGTCCCCTGACGGAAGCTGAAGACCTTGCTTTGAATCAAAAAATAAATGCTAGCGGTGCTGGTTTGGTATTTGTCTGTTTAGGATGTCCCAAACAAGAAAAATGGATGGCGCAACATAAAGGGAAAATCCAGGCTGTGATGATTGGTCTTGGGGGAGTATTCCCAGTTTATGCAGGTATTCAAAAGCGAGCGCCAAAAATAGTCAGAGAATTAGGATTTGAGTGGCTTTATCGCTGGATTCAAGAACCGCGACGGTTATGGGGACGCTATCTGAAAACAATTCCGCCTTTTATGTGGCTGGCGATTAAACAAATACTCTCATCCAACCGTGCTACAGAAGTCTTAGTTGACAGTACTGGAGACTGAATCATTCAATTTGCATAACTCTGAGTTAAGACGACTAAAGATGGAGTCATTGCCATATTGTAGCAATTTTGGGTGAAGCATCCAGGAAATCCATGCTTTTGGGTATCCTGCACCCATCCATGACAACTAAAGGGCAATAATTGCTAGATATTCAATTTTTCAAACCATACGGAAGCTACCAATAATTTTTCCTCTAGTCATGATTCATGAAAAATCTTGCTTCTAGCTACAAGAACATACATTACTTCCGTACAAATCATCTTCAGGGCAATTTGAAAAGCCTGTTTGTGAGATGTGGTGCATTTACCATAATTATTCAATTGTAATTGATTTTTTCTGGTTACTTATAGAGGTAGGGTAATAGATGCATTATTTATTTAGTAGGAACTTACTGTAATGGAATCACCCAAAAAGTCATCCGATTTACGAACAAAGGCAGTTAAAGGTGTAATTTGGACAGCAATTGAGAATTGGGGCAGCAAAGTAATATCATTTGTTGTTTTTTTACTGCTAGCTCGTCTATTGGAACCGAAGACCTTTGGTCTGGTAGCCTTAACTAGCATATTCTTCGCTTTTATGCAGGTATTTCTTGACCAAGGATTTAGTCAAGCTATTATTCAACGCAAAGACTTAAATAACGAACACTTAGATACTGCTTTTTGGACTAATATCGCCATTGCTTTCCTACTTTTAGGACTGAGCGTAGTTGGCGCTGGGTTTATCGCCACCTTGTTTAAAGAACCGCAACTGATACCAATCATACGTTGGCTTTCTTTAAGTTTTTTGTTTGCTGCTCTCAATAGCGTACAAAGCGCAATTCTTAGTCGCAACCTCGCCTTTAAATCTCTGTCTTTACGCACGCTGATAGCAACTGTTGCAGGCGGTGTAGTTGGTATAACTATGGCACTTTTAGGCTTTGGTGTCTGGAGCTTAGTCGGTCAACAGTTGGCGAATGGGTTAGTTGGGGTTTTGGTTTTGTGGTGGAGTAGTAATTGGCGACCAGGCTTTAATGTTTCTAAAAAGCACTTTCAAGAACTATTCGCCTTTGGAATTAATGTAGTAGGAATGAATGCATTGAATTTTCTCAACACCCGTTCTGATGATTTTTTAATCGGATATTTTCTCGGTTCTGTAGCACTAGGATATTACACTGTTGCTTACCGCATTTTACTGATAGTAAACCAATTAATGGTCGGAACTATCCAAAAAACTGCACTACCAGTTTTTTCGCGGTTACAAGCAGAACCAGAAAGATTACGACAGGCTTTGTACACTGCTATTGGATTAACCACTTTAGTTGCTTTTCCAGTATTTATAGGGCTATCTGCATTGGCACCTGAATTAGTAATTGTTATGTTTGGCGAACAGTGGAAGCCTAGTATACCAGTAATGCAAATTCTCAATCTCATCGGTTTGCTCTACGCTAGTTTCAACTATAACAATCCAATAATTATGGCACTAGGCAAGCCTGCATGGGGCTTGGGTCTTAACTTGATGCAAGCTGTGGGCAATGTAATTGGCTTTGCCATAGCAGTTCGTTGGGGAATAATAGCGGTTGCGTTAGCCTATTTGATTCGTGCCTATTTAACAGCACCAATTACCTTGTGGATAGTCCATAAGTTAATTCGTATCAACTTTAGTACCTATCTTAAACAACAGGCCGCCCCACTGTTGGCATCGCTAGCTATGGTAGTAAGTATCTTTGCAGTGAAACATTTCCTTAGTCAAATAGTGAGCTTGCAGATATTATTAACTATTTGCATAGGACTCGGTACCGTTGTATATATCTTGACTATTATGTTAATTGCTCCTCAACTTTATAAACAAGCAACAGGTCTTTTTAGTTCAGTTCTACCAAAGTTTATGTGGAAGAAAAGTTAAATTAAAACTGGTATAATTTGAATATATTTAAACTAATTGAAAACTTGATTTTAACTGTCTACTGTAATAATTAAAAAGAGTAACTATGGAAACTCAAGCTGGTTTTGTGAAAATTTTACACCTAACTAAACATATAGTCAAAAATTTAATTACTGAATCTGGAATCATCAAGTTAAAACAAATTTATCAAAATTTTCCAGAACTAATTTTGCCTTTATGTGTTCGCTCTCCATTCTTAAGTTCACTTTATTATGTCTTTATTTCATCAGCCTTCCGTAGAGAACATCATGGCGTTGTATGGGGAAAACTAAAGTATTCAAAGGAGTTAAACTTAGCAAAAAACAGTGACTTTTTGCTTAGACGCAATATCCACCGTTTGGAAAAAGGTCTGCTTATGAAACCTCTACGTGATATTTTTGCTAAGGACTACATTCATGAAACAGTAAATAGCTACAAAAATGCGTTCCTAGCCAAGCAAAATGTAGTTCTCAGTAATGACAGTGAATTACACTGGGCATATGATGTCCTCAAACAGTATTTCAGCATTGTTGGTTCAGAACCTACCATTGACCAAGCCAGAAAAATATTCTTAGAACTACCACCTCTTAATAGCAACAACCAATCTGTTCCTTATAAGAGAGACCTCACTAGCCAACTTCCTGTAAACTATGACCAGTTCCTCGCTTTGTCTTATCGACGTCGGTCGGTGCGCTGGTATCTGCAAAAGCCAGTGCCTAGAGATTTGTTAGATAAAGCTATCAAAGCAGCAACTCTTTCTCCCAGCGCCTGCAATCGTCAACCTTTTGAATTTCGTATTTTTGACGAGCCAGAACTTGTAAAACAAGTTGCCTCAATACCTATGGGTACTAAAGGCTTCAGTCACAACTTTCCTGCCATTATTGTTGTAATTGGTAAATTAAGGGCTTACTTTAGCGAGCGCGATCGCCACATCATATATATTGATGCATCTCTTGCTTCTATGTCATTAATGTATGCCTTTGAAACACTAGGTTTAAGTTCATGTCCGATTAATTGGCCAGACATCGAACCATTAGAAAAACAAATGCAATCCCTACTCAAATTAGAACCTGATGAACGTGTAATTATGTTGATTTCCGTCGGTTATCCCGATCCAGAGGGCATGGTTGCTTACTCGCAAAAAAAACCTCTAGAACAAATTCGTAAATATAACTGATTGTTAGCAATTAGTGAAGAATAAATAAATCAGTTGATGCAATTAATTGATGTTAGTCTAAATATACTGTAGTAAACGGAGAATAAAAAATGATTACTGAAATTAGAGGAGTAGAATTTGACAACAAAGGAGCTGAATTAATGCTCCATGCAGTTGTTCAAAAAATGTCTGAATGGAATGACAAAAATATTGTGGCGATTCGACCTAAAATTGGTTCTTTTCGTCAAAGATCCCCATTAGGTCTTTACCAACTTATATGGTCAGATAAAAAGTTTCCACTTTTTGGTTCATCGCTTAACTCATTACTAAATCTAATTCCTGAAAAAACAAAAAATTCGTTTGGGTTAGTAACTTATTCACAAATTGATGTAGTTCTAGATGCTTCAGGTTTTACTTATTCCGATCAATGGGGATCTAAGAAATCACAGGTAATGGCAGATTTAGCCAAAAAGTGTCGCAAAGAGGGCAAAAAAGTTATTTTAATGCCTCAAGCTTTTGGACCTTTTGAAAACCCACAAGTGAAAAAAGCTTTTATAGAAGTAGTAAAAAACACTGATCTGATTTTTGCAAGAGAAGCTATTTCTTACAAATATCTCATGGAGTTAGGAATTGAATCTTCCCACATCAAGATAGCACCAGATTTTACTAATTTAGTCAAAGGAACTGTACCTGATTACTTTGACACTAGCTTCAAACGTGCTTGTATTATTCCTAATATCAGAATGACTGATAAAACCTCTGAAGAAGTAAAAAACCGCTATATTTACTTTTTAGAAACTTGTGCAGATATTTTATTTCAAAAAGAATTAAAGCCATTTATTTTAGTTCATGATACTGAAGATAGTAGTTTAGCATTTCGTATTCAGGAAAAGTTCGGAAACTCGCTGGAAATTATTTCCGAAAGTAATCCATTGTATATCAAAGGTATACTTGGTAATTGTTATGCAGTGGTTAGTTCTAGATTTCATGGTTTAATTAATGCACTTTCGCAAGGAATTCCTTGTGTGGCAACCGGATGGAGCCATAAATATCAAATGCTACTAGAAGATTATAATTGCCCAGAATGCTTGATTGATTCAGTGAGTTCAAAAGACGAAATTAAGCAAAAAATTAATATGATTACTGATGAACCACATCGTTCCCTATTATTAAAAAAATTGGAAGTTGCAAGTATAGAGCAAAAAAAGCTTGTATCTAATATGTGGGATGAAATTTACAATATATTGTCTAATTAGCAATGTATTGACTGAAGAAATAAACGTCAAAGCACAGTAATAGATATCTGTGCTACTGATACCAATAATCTTTGTCATTGATCCAAATGAAAAATATATCTACTACTAGTTACTTAGCCCAAGAATTTATCTCGATAATCATTCCAGTCTTCAATGACTCCGCTCGCCTGAAGCTTTGCTTACAAGCTCTAGAAAATCAAACCTACTCAAAAGATTTATATGAGGTAATTGTTGTTGATAATGCCTCCCAAGAAGATATCAAAAGTGTAGTTAGTCAATTTAGTCAAGCAAAGTTCGCTTATGAAGCTACTCCTAGTTCCTACGCAGCTCGTAATAAGGGAATATCATTAGCCAAAGGTGAAATTTTAGCCTTTACAGATGCAGATTGTATTCCCGAATCAGATTGGATTGAAAAAGGCGTAACAAGTCTGACAAATACCCCTAATTGTGGATTAGTAGGTGGTCGAATTGATATTTTCTTCCGTAATCCCGAACAACCAACTCCAGTAGAGCTTTATGATAGTATTGCCTTGAAATTTACGCAGGAAAGTGATGTCAAAAATCAACATTTTAGTGCTACTGCTAACCTTTTCACATTTAAACATGTTATCGATACTGTTGGTGGTTTTGATGCAACACTAAAATCAGGTGGCGATCGCGAATGGGGAGAGCGTGTTTTTCAAGCGGGTTATAAACAAGTCTATGCTGATGATGCTTGTATTAAACATCCTGCTCGATACTCATTTTCTCAACTTTATACACGAGTTGCTCGCTTTGTAGGTGGTAAACATGATTTATTTATGAGACAAAATCCTTCTCTATGGGAAATAGTTGAAGATTTTGTCGGAATATTAAAACCACCATTCCGAAGTTTTTACAGAATATTTAAAAATCCCCAATTGCATGGAACTAAGCAAAAATTAAAGTATACATTAGCAATGTTTTTTTTGAGGTATGTAGTTATATCTGAAAAGTGTCGACTTTACTTGGGAGGTACTTCTAGAAGAGAGTAGTTTGAATCGGGAAAATTAAATATTTGATACTCTTAGATAAGAATATGTGGAGTGAAGACATATTAATTACGGGTCAATAAAAAATATATGATAGACAATAATCCTTTAGTTAGCATTGTCATAAGTAACTATAATTATGGACGCTTTATTAAAGAAGCAATAGATAGTGCATTAAAGCAAACATATCCAAATATTGAAGTTGTTGTTGTTGATGATGGCTCAACAGATAATTCTCGAGAAATTATAGCAAGTTATGGCGATCGCATTGTGCCTCTGCTCAAAGAAAATGGGGGACAATGTTCATGTTTTAACGCAGGTTTTGAGGCTAGTTGCGGAGAAATTATTTGTTTTTTAGATGCTGATGATATTTATTTACCAGAAAAAGTTGCAGAAGTTGTCGAAATATTTAAGTCTTCTGAAGAAATTGAATGGTGCTTTCACAATCTCCGGTGGGTAAATGAAAATGCTGAATTATTACCCGAATTAAGTACTCAACGCCCTACTGTTGAATGTGACTTTAGAGATATCCTCAAATCAGGTAAACTTCCCCCACCTCTTCCTGCATCATCTGCTTTATCTTTCAGGCGATCGCTATTAGCAAAATTTTTGCCTAAGCCGATATCTAAGGCAGTTAAATCTACTGATTTTTATGTCAAATATATGGCAGTAGCACTGAGCAAAGGTTCCTTCCTCGGTAAGGTGTTAGCATTTCACAGAATACATGGTAGTAATGCAGCCACTTTAATCAATAATAAGCAAAACCTTCTGGCTGTAAGGGCTATAGAGTTTATAATTAATGGATCGTGGATTAAAGAGGAATTTCCAATTTTTAGGAAATTTGCTAATAAGCTAGTTTCTATTGGTATTTCTCTGCAATGGCAAAACGATAAAAAAGATTTTGTAACTCAATATTTTGTCACTCAGGACTATCTTAATAAATATATGAATTTAACTTCATTGTTAGAACAATTTGAAATTAATTTAAGAGCATTTTATTACTATATAAAATCCATAGTTCCTAAGGTTAATTAAAATTTATTTGTTGTATACATGAGCTAAGTAAAAGATGAGTAAATGCATTGTTATCACGTATCCCCACTCTCTGAGTACTCCCGGTGGAGGAACCAGGAGTTGTTTGCAAATTGCTCATCAGCTACAACAGATGGGTAATGAAGTAATTATTGTCTCGGTTTCCTCTGATGCTGCTACTGATAAATTAAAAGGTAAGCCAGTACAAGTTTTACCAGCAGAACCTAGCCGCTTACATCATTTTTTAGATTCTATTCCAGTTGCAAAAATTGTCAACAAGCTGCTGCAAGAAAAGCAAGTTGATGCGGTTTTAAGTTGGGAACATGAAGCAGCATATTTACCGGAGGTATTAAAGTCGAAAAAAGTTGTATTTGGGATGATTGCTGCTCATCCTTCTTATACAACATGGGTACATCGACAAACGAAATTTCGTTTTATGAAGCAGTTGAGCGATCGCTGGTTTCGTTGGCGACTTTTTAAATGTGCGGATGTGATTTTTGTCTCCTCAAATTTTACGCGCCAAGAATTGCTGAATTTATTTGCAGTCAAGGCGGAAAAAATTCAAATCACTCATCGCGGAATAGATGATGAATTTAGCAAAGTAGCGCGATCGCCAAAACAATCAGTATCTAATTTGATTTTTTACGGTTCTTTCGCTCCCCCCAAGGGAGTTTTTGATGCGATCGCGGCTTTAGGTAAAGTCGCAGCTAAAGGTTACAAGCACTGGAATCTCAAATTAGCCGGCTGGGATTACGAACAAGAAGTTAAACAAGCGATCGCCGAAAATAACATTGAAAACCAAGTCTTGATGCTAGGACAGTTGAATTCGCGAGAACTGGTGCGAGAATTGACTAATACTGAGTTAGCAATTTTACCTTCGCGTATGGAATCTTTTGGCAGAGCGATCGCGGAAGCTCAAGCTTCGGGATTACCAGTGGTTTCTTATGATTGCGGTTCTATCCCGGAAATTGTGGATAATGGGGTAACAGGATGGCTAGTACCAGGCGAGAGAGTAGATTTACTGGCTGATGCGATTATAGAAGCTATGGAAAATCCAGATAAAACTTTTCAAATGGGAATGGCGGGACGCGATCGCGTTATGCAAAAATTCTCTTGGGAACAAACTGCTACAGCAATCATCTCAGGTATTGAGAATGCACAGCAGCAAATAAAATCAGTGGCTCAATAGTTGCGAATTATTCATCTACCACCATCACAGAAATCCTATTTAATTGCTCGCCAGGTAAAAAAATACTCCATTGCTATTGTTATCAGTCAACAGTCAACAGTCAACAGTCAAAAATATTCGGAGTTCACTAAGTTCATTGTGTAGTTAATTTTGTAGTCATAGTTACTGGAAATCTCAAGGAGAATGATGATTGATTTAAAGTCTCATAGTGGTATTCAAGAAACAAAATACTACTTGTCACAAATTGCCAAAAGTTGTATCTCAGCAGTCCAATCTGTTACCTATGCCGGACAAGAATATACTTGTCCTTGTTGTGAAAGCAGTTTTCGGACATTTTTAAAAGCTGGTATTAATAACAGGCCAAATGCTGAATGTCCTAAATGCTTTTCTTTAGAAAGACATCGCCTGTTGTGGCTATATCTGAAAAATCGTACCAATTTATTATCGGAAAATTTGAAGGTGCTGCATTTTGCACCAGAATTTCAACTCTACAGATTGATTCGCAAATTACCAAATATTGATTACCTCACGGCTGATTTATCAGCACCAAGGGTAATGGTGAATATAGATATTACAAGTATACCTTTTCCTGATGCATCTTTTGATGCAATTCTTTGCAATCACGTATTAGAGCATATCCCCGATGATGGCAAAGCAATGAGGGAACTTTACAGAGTACTCAAACCAAATGGTTGGGCTATTCTCCAAGTACCCCTAGATAATAATTTAGCAGAAACATTGGAAGATCCGCAGATTACTTCTGAGTCAGATAGAATCAAATTTTACGGTCAAAAAGACCACGTGCGGCTTTACGGACGAGACTATAAAAATAGGTTAGAAGCAGCAGGTTTTCAAGTCCAAGTACATGATTACATTCAAGAAATAGGCACAGATTTAGCCGAGAAATATCGCTTGGTGAGTGAAGATACTAACACCGAAGATATTTATTTTTGTACTAAATAAAGGAGCGATCAGAACATGAAGCAAGCTATCGCTGAGAACGTGTCTGCACTCCGCGTACTGTTTATTAGCCATACCTATATGGTGGGCGTTAATCAAGGTAAATTAGATGCGATCGCATCCACCGGTCAAGCAGAAGTGGGTTTGCTCGCACCTAGTACATGGCAAGCTTTTGCTTGGGGAAAGCGGATGCAATTGGAAATGCCTTTTCCCCGCATTCGGATGTTCCCGACTAAGGTGTTTTTTGACGGGCGTAGTACGGCATATTTTCATCCACCACTAGCTACTCTACGCGCCATCCGCGATTTTAAACCAGATATTTTACAAGTTGAACAAGAAATACTGGCAGTATCTGCATTTGAGATGGCACTGTGGGCTAGACTCACAGGTAAAGCATTGGTTGTGTTTTGTTGGGAAAATATTGACCGTCGCTTGCCTTGGTATCGCGCTTTAATGTATAATTTTGTACTAAAATCAGCCAAGTTGATTATTGCTGGTAACCAAGAGGGTGCAGATATTATTCGCAAATGGGGCTATCAGGGTAAAATTGCCGTCATGCCCCAGCTGGGAGTAGATAACACGTTCTTTGCCCCCCAAGCAAACAAACAACCCGATCGGGAATTCCGTATAGGTTTTGTTGGTCGCTTGGTCTATGAAAAAGGCATTGATTTAATCTTACAAGCTGCCAAACAACTGCGCGATCGCGGTTATGCATTCAAAGTTGTTTTGTGTGGAACTGGTACTTATGAAACAGAACTCCGCCAAGAAGCACAAAAGCAACAAATAGAAGACTTGGTAGTTTGGCAAGGTGCAGTCCGCCATGATGAAGTACCCCAGGTGATGAATCAGTTTGATGTCCTGGTGTTACCCTCTCGCAGTATCCCCACCTGGAAAGAACAATTTGGTCATGTACTGATTGAGGCAATGGCGATGGGAATTCCCGTAGTTGGCTCAACTTGCGGCGAAATTCCTAATGTAATTGGTCGTCCTGATTTAGTGTTTCCCCAAGGAGATGCGGCAGCCCTAGCAGCTATTTTAGAACGCATGATGCGTGAACCCAATTGGTGGCAAGCAGCAGGACAATACAGTTTGCAAAGAGTGGAACAACACTATACGCACCAAAGTATTGCCCAAAAATTAATTAACCTCTGGCATCAGATCATCGATCTAGATCATCCACAGGTAGTACAACAAGATCCACAAAACCACGACCGAGCGACTGTTTGAGCAGTACAATACCTAAAATTAACCAGCAAGAGAATTAAAATGCGTGTAGTAATTGTCCGCAGACTACCTAAAGCCTCCTTTAGTATGGATGTTTATGCTGATGGTTTGGTGAGCGGACTGAAAGCTGTTCGCCCAGATTGGGAAATTATTGAATTAACTCCTAATTCTTATTCTCTGACTAACAAAAAAACTTCTTGGCTCCAAGGAATTGAGAAATATTATGAGCGTTATTGGCGCTATCCTGCCACAGTTAAACAACAGGTAGCTGATATTTTTCATATTATTGACCACAGTGATGCCCATATAGTCCAGTGGTTGCAGGGAAATCAGCAACCTGTAGTGGTTACTTGTCACGACCTGATAAATTTCATTTATCCAGAAAATATTCAAGATCAGGCCAAACTACCACTTGTGAGCATGACTGCTTGGAAGTATGCCATCAAAGGACTCAAACAGAGCGATCGCATTATTTGCGTCTCTAACCATACAGCCAAAGATGCAACGCAACTGTTACATACACCAACAGAACGCTTAAAAGTCGTCCACAATGGGGTGGAGCCAGATTTTTATCCTTTACCTGCCGAAGAAATCGCCGCTTTTCGTCAGCAGCAGAGATTAACACCAAATACCCTGTGTTTGCTCAACGTCGGCTCAAATCATCCCCGCAAAAATGTGACAACCATACTCCAAGTTTTAGAAATCTTGAATTCTCAAGGGATGGATGTTCATTTTTGGAAAACAGGCGCAGACTTTACCAACGAACAAAAAACATTTATCCAGAAACACAACCTTACCCCTTGTATCACCTACTTAGGTAAGCCAGATAAAAATACACTCAGACAAATTTATAATGCAGCTGACATTTTGTTAGCACCTTCAATATATGAAGGTTTTGGCATCACTATTTTAGAAGCAATGGCTTGCAAAACAGCCGTGATTAGCTCTAATGCGACTTCCTTACCAGAAGTAGTTGGCGATGCAGGAATTTTAGTTGAGCCTTTAGATGTGCAAGCTATGGTTGAAGCCATACAACGCATTCAGCAAGATTCTCATTACCATCAACAACTGATTCAGCAAGGATTAGTCAGGGTAAAAAACTTTACCTGGGAAAAAGCAGCTGCTCAAGTGGCTGAAGTTTACGAAAGTTTGCTGGGTTTGCAGTCAGATGATTCTTTACAAAAATCTCTAGTCTAGATATGGAAAATCCACAAAAACCCTTAAAAGTTCTCCTTTCTGCCTATGCTTGCCGTCCGGATATGGGTTCGGAACCGGGTGTTGGTTGGAATATGGCGCGAGAATTGGTGAAAGATAACCAAATTTGGGTGATCACTCGTGCCGAAAATCGCCCCCCGATTGAGGCGGAACTGGCAGAAAATCCGATTCCCAATTTAACAGTACTTTACTACGATTTGCCAGCTTGGGCGCGGTGGTGGAAAGGCAAGAGCCGAGGCGTACATTTGCACCATTACCTCTGGCAAATTGGCGTTTACTTCTTGGTACAAAATTTACATCGCCAAATTAATTTTGATTTGGTACATCATGTTACCTACGGTAGGTATTCAGCCCCCAGTTTTCTCTCTTTACTACCCATACCATTTGTTTGGGGGCCTGTAGGCGGTGGTGAATCTGCACCCCAGCCTTTCTGGCAAGATTTTAGCCCCGGTAATAAAATTTACGAGATATTCCGCAATATTGCTGCCTGGGTAGGCGAGCGCGACCCCTTTGTGCATCTCACAGTCAAGCGCAGCCAAGTAGCAATTGTTGCCACACCAGAAACCTCCGCCCGCGTTAGTGCCCTTGGTGCCAAGCGAATTGAGGTAATTTACGGACAAACTGGTATTAATCAACAAGAAATTACAAAGTTGGGACAGCTACCAGTAGGTTCATCGGCAACCGCAATTCGCTTTATTAGTATTGGCAGATTATTACATTGGAAAGGCTTTCACTTAGGTTTGCGGGCTTTTGCGCAAGCTAACCTAGCAGAAGGCGAATTTTGGATTGTTGGCGACGGGCCGGAAAGAAAGCGCTTAGAAGCCCTGTGTCAAGAATTGCAAATTAGCGATCGCGTGCGTTTTTTTGGCAACCTACCACGAGATTTAACCCTAGCTAAATTGGGCGAATGCGATGTTCTCGTACACCCCAGCTTGCATGATTTTTCCCCCACAGTTTGCTTAGAAGCAATGGCAGCTAATCGCCCAGTCATCTGTTTAGAACTAGGCGGCCCGGCAACTCAAATCACCGCCGAAACTGGATTTAAAATTCCCGCCCACAACCCCCAACAAGCCGTTTTAGACATGGCCAAAGTCATGCAACGTTTAGCGGCAGAACCAGACTTAAGAGTGTGCATGGGCACAGCAGGTAGGCAAAGAGTTAACCAGCTTTACAGTTGGGAAATGAAAGGTAAGTTTTTCCGGAAAATCTATACAGAAATCATCCATCAGGGGGCTTAAATGCGGGTTCTCAGCGTACACAACCGCTATCAAATTCGCGGTGGCGAAGATGAGTCTCGCCAAGCCGAGGAAAATATGCTGCGAGAAATGGGGCATCAGGTAACAGTCTATGAGGAACACAACGATCGCGTTGCCCAGATGAGTCAGTTACAAGTAGCATCCCGGACAATTTGGTCGTCAGAAGCCTATCAAATTGTCCAAAGTCAACTCAAACAACAGCCCCAGGATATCGTTCATGTCCAAAATTTCTTTCCCTTAATTTCTCCTTCAATTTATTATGCTGCCAAAGCTGAGGGTGTACCTGTAGTCCAAACCCTGCGGAACTATCGCTTACTTTGCCCTAATGGTTTATTTTTTCGCGATGGGCAGGTTTGTGAGGACTGTATGGGGAAATTTGTCCCCTTACCGGGAGTTATACATGGTTGTTACCGCGATAACCATCTCGCCAGCGCCACTGTCGCCACCATGCTAACAGTCCACCGGACTCTGGGGACTTGGACAAAAATGGTCGATGTTTTCATTACCTTAACCGAGTTTGCCCGCCAGAAATTTATTGCTGGGGGTTTACCCGCAGATAAAATCTTCGTCAAATCTAACTTTATTCATCCCGATCCCCAACCAGGGGAGGGGAAGGGAAACTATGCTGTCTTTGTCGGTAGGTTATCTGAAGAAAAAGGGTTAGATACATTACTAGCAGCTTGGCAGCAATTACCCGTAAAACTACCGCTAAAAATTATTGGCGACGGGCCTTTAACGGCCAAATTGACCTCAGATACCCAAAATATCCCGGAAATTGAGTTATTGGGACGCAAACCTATGTCAGAGGTTTATGACTTAATTGGCGAAGCAAAGTTTTTAATCTTTCCCTCCAATTGGTACGAAACCTTTGGTAGGGTAGCAGTTGAAGCCTTTGCTAAGGGAACCCCAGTAATAGCGGCTGATATTGGCGCGATCGCTGAATTAGTCGAACATAATCGTACCGGACTCAAATTTATGCCCAGCAACTCAGCAGATTTAGCAGCTAAAGTTACTTGGCTCCTAGAACATCCCCAAGAATTAAATCAAATGCGCCAAGAAGTTAGAATAGAATACGAAACAAAATATACAATCAAACAAAATTATCACAAACTCCTAGAAATCTACGATCTAGTTCGCAAAGTTTAAATAGTCACCATCATATACATCTAGCAATTCTATTTTATCTGCGAATAAAAGGGACAAGGAAGACAAGGGAGACAAAGAAGACAAGGAGGACAAGGAAGATAAATATTTTTCACTTCTAATTAACCTTTTGACTTTTGACTTTTGACTTTTGACTTTTGACTTTTGACTTTTGACTTTTGACTTCCGCATAGCGGTACTAGCCCCTCCTAATGCTAAAAAATTCTGTAATTATAGTCCTAGCCTTTGCTAGTGCTTTTTTTCCAAGACTTCTAGATGCTGCTGGATTTCCTGCATTAATAAATTTTGCTCACCTCATATTAATTCCCTTAATTTCCTTCTACATAATTGCCAAGACTCATACCAGATTGCGCGTGAATAGAGTCTTGGAAATGCTCGCAGGCTTGATGTTATTGTTCACTATTGTAGTTGCTAGCGCCTTACTCAATAAAGCAGGCTTGATTAACGTCTTACTCGACTTTCTTTTACGTGCTGAATGGTTGATATTTTTGCTGGCAATAATTAGTATTAATCCCTCAGCCAAAAGTTTAAAAGCTTTACGTTTTTGGTTTTTATCATTTGCTTTTATCAATATCTTTTTTGCCTATGTCCAAAAATTTATTCTGCGTTGGGATGCAGGTAAAGCCGCAGGCGGTGACTATATAACTGGCGTATTTTTGGGACAAGGGGCGGGTTGTGACGTATCCTCCGGTGTTTCCATTATTTTTGCAATTTATTATTTTACAAGTTCAAATAAAAATCCCCTATGGATACGCATAGCTGTATGCATAGCAGCCATTATTCATATTTTTATTACTGATGCAAAATCACACTTTTTGGTATTTTTAATTGCTTTTCTCTTCTTAATGTTAACTAAAGTCAAATTAAGTATCAAAAGTATTACTGAAGTTGCTAAATATGGACTAATTACTGCATTTGCTGCTGGTGGAGTCTACATAGCATCTCAAACTGTAGCGCGATCGCTATTAATTTTTGCCGATCCTGAGAAAATGCAAGATGGTTGGAGCTTAAAATCATGCGTATTCCGGATTATTCCCTCTCACTATGAAACAATTTTAAATTGGTTCCTTGGTTTGGGGCCGGGACACACTGTTGGCAGATTAGGGGGATGGTTTCTCAAAGACTATGCCAGTTTATTATCTCCCTTAGGAGCCACAATATCTCCCGTCAGCCAGCAAGTCTGGGATGCTGTTTGGTCTACTTGGATTGGCCCGAGAAGTCGTCTGTGGTCTCCATTCTTTGGTTGGGCTGGTATCTGGGGAGATTGGGGATTATTAGGTTTAGCCGCTTTTTTGTTGGTGATGTATATTGCTTGGCGTAGGTTTTGTATAGATGATGCTTCTCGGTTGATTCTCCTGAGTGTTGCGAGTTTTGGCTTGATTTTTACGCAAATGGAAGAACCAGGATATGTCATCTCTGTAGCAGCAATTATTGGTCTACGATGGCAGGAAATACAAATTGCTACGCCCAAAGTTCAGTCAATGCCTAGTTTTGCCTTACGCACCAGAAGCCTACAACGCGGGTAATTACCTAGCAAATTAGGCATCTGGCTCCAGTAGAGGAAAAAATTGAGATTTCTGCAAAAACAATGCTCAAACTACTTGACATCTACTGGGGAGTGACTGCTATATTATCTAAAGTGTTCAGTTTTGGGGCGTAGCCAAGTGGTAAGGCAGCGGGTTTTGGTCCCGCCATTCCTAGGTTCGAATCCTAGCGCCCCAGTTAAATATCAATGAAGATAAGAAAAGCCTCATATGGCTAACTTGTAATCTTCAAATTCTTGAAAGCCAGGCGATCAGCTTGGTTTTGTTTTTAATGGTGCCTAATTATATAAAGCTGTCGGTAAAACCCATTCCTTCTGCGGATGGGATGAAAAATACCCCCACAGCCTTGACTGATGACTGATGACGGTTAACCGTCAACCGTCAACCGTCAACATAAAATCCCATACCGTTCTGGGGGTGGAATGAGCTTAACTCTGTACTTTTGGGAAATGCTGAGTGCGGCTTGCGGAACACAATGTGGTGAAAGTGTATCTTGTACCTATATGTAGTTATGCGGAGATTGGCTACCTGCTCTAAAAAAAATTTATATACTAGTCTTAGATCATAGTTGTCAGCAGTTAATTCTACATCTTTTCGCTAACCTGATTCATAATTTATTTAATTTCACCAATCCGGTTTACGTGATGCTACTGTAGTAGTACTGAATTTGTTTCAGTTGGGCTGCGTTTTCACTGGTGTAGCCCCAGATGAAAATCTGTCATTTGTAGTTTTTTGCTGATATTTTATATAACATTGTTAATATTAAACAATTATTCAGTAAATATATTGATGATTTACTAGGGTGCAGAGACAGACTAGCCAACTTCGGAGCAATCTAACTACCTATACCAAGATTGAATCGAAGAATTCACCTGTGTAAGGAATATAAGTAGTTTATTTGACAAATGCTATGCTGAAGTCAGAAAAAAATTCTCACCCGTTATCACAAGCAAACTTTACCCAATTCAATGATGATGAAGGGGGGTTAAATCTCGGTCAAGTTGGGGCTGTTCTCCGGCGCAGACTATTGTTAATTGGTGGTACCACAGCCTTAGTAGCGACAGCCGCAGTCCTCAAAGCAGAAACAGATCCCCCAGTATATCAAGGTACATTTGAGATTTTAACTAAGCCAGTGACCGGGGAAGATAAGGTCATCGCCAACATTCCCCAAACTATCAGTGGTCAAGATGTAGCGGCTCCTGAGTCAACCAAAGAAGTTCAGACAACGATCGCAGTATTACGCAGTCCGAGAGTGTTAAATCCGATTGTGGAAAAACTGCAGGCGCAATACCCAGGTCTGACTTATGACACGCTGGTTTACTATTTAGTAATTACATCCAGTAAGCCAAATATCTTAAATATTCAATATACCAGTTCCGATCAAAAGTTTGTTAGCGATGTTTTAAAGCTGCTATCTGATGCTTATTTGCAATATAGTTTGCAGGAGCGACGAGCGGATGTAGACCAGGCAATTGAGTTTGTTGATAAACAAAAACAGCCACTGGAAAAGAGCCTAAAATATTGGCAAGACCAATTGCGCAATCTGCGGCTAGATAATAACTTGATTGAACCAGCACAAAAAGCGCAAGAATTATCGACTCAACTAGCGAGTTTAAGACAACAACGAGTTGAGAATCGAGTCCAGTTGGAGCAAATGGTAGCTAGCTATGAAGAATTACAAAGAGAATTAGCGCAAGCACCTGGTGAGAGAGCAGGTAATTCTTTGCTGAGTGATAACGCTCGCTACCAAAAGATTTTAGACCAAATCCAAGCAGCAGATATTGCGACTAAACAACAGTCAGCTGTATTTACAGATGAAAACCCAGCAATGGAGACTCTCAGACAAAAGAAAGATTCTTTACTACCATTACTGGCGCAAGAAGAAGCAAGGGTACAAAAAGATTATCAAAGCCGCATTCAACAACTTTCAGCGCGCGATCGCTCTTTGGATGAGAAAATCAACAATGTTTATAGCGAGATTAGAAAGTTAGCCACAATCAGCCGCAATTACGACAACATCCAGCGCGAATTACAAATTGCTAACGCCGCCCTCACCCAATTTACAACTAAACAGCAGTCTCTACAGATCGAGAAAGCCCAAAAACAACAACCTTGGGTATTACTCGATCCCACACTCACTAAAGTCAATGAACCTTTAGCAATCTCCGATAGTGCTAAACGCAATTTAGCATTAGGTGGTCTTTTAGGTTTGTTATTGGGTGTAGGTACAGCTTTAGTAGTAGATAAACTCAGCAATATCTTCTACTCTTCTCAAGAACTCAAAGACGCTACCAGACTACCCCTACTGGGAATCGTTCCTTTAAGAAAAGAACTAGAAGCAGTGAAAGACAACTTTTCCAAAGGCGTGCAAAATACCGATGGAGCCTCTTTCTTTGAAGTTTTTCGTTCTCTCTACACCAATATTTTGCTGTTGGGTTCGGATACGCCGATTCGCTCTTTAGTTATTAGTTCCGCCCTTCAAGGAGACGGTAAATCAACAATTGCTACCCAGCTAGCGCAAGCTGCTGCGGCAATGGGACAAAGAGTATTGCTAGTAGATGCTAATTTACGCGCTCCCAGCTTACACAATCGCGTCGGACTGATGAACATTCAAGGCTTGACAGATGTGATTTCCCAAGACCTCGATTGGCATAATGTCATTGAGCCATCGCCTTTAGAGGATAATATGTTTGTCATGCCAGCAGGGCCAATTCCGCCAGATTCAGTCAGGTTACTTGCATCGCAAAAAATGCATAACTTGATGGAGGAATTGCAAGTCAGCTTTGATTTGGTAATTTATGATACACCTCCTCTATTGGGATTCGCTGATGCTTACTTGTTAGCGGCGAATACAGATGGTTTAGTACTGGTTGCTGGTTTAGGTAAGCTGAAGCGGACTGCACTACAGCAAGCATTAGAACAAATCCAGATTTCTGGTACTCCTTTGTTAGGCTTAGTAGCGAATAAATCTAAAGATGCTGTACCTGTTTCTTACCAGTACTATCAACAGTATTACAGACAGAGTCTTAGTGCTGAGAGGGTATCTGTAGATATCGCCAGTACCAATGGTAAATCAGCAGGGATGGCTTCTACTATCAGTAAAAATCCAAAACGCTAAATGAGAGCATAGTAGTCAATGTAGGGGTTGTTAATTCGCTTATCCCGCAATCCCGCCGTCACCCTAGAAGGGTGCGGCTAATTGAACGAAGCCTGCTTTTGGCAGGCTTTGTAATGATAGCCACAGGCTTCCAGCCTGTAGGCGATATATCGGGTATGGGATAATACGGTTCAGTTAAGGATAAATGTAGGTTGCTATTGATCGGGTGATTTTAATGCTCGATCTAAAATTTGGCGTGCTTCTTCAGCTTTGCTTCGCGCTTCTTGGTAGCGTAAATTCGCTTGAGCGAAATTCTTCAATAATTTAAAACCTTCTTTGAGGCGAGAAATTTCCTCTTCTGTGACAGAATCATCTGAAAACAGCACATCTACCGCTTGGCGAATTTCTAAAGCTTCAGTACGCGACTCTTGAACCTTGAGCTTGAGTGTAGCCAAGTTACTGAGAACCTGAACAGCTTGAGTAATAGCATCTTCACCACTGCTAATCTCAGAGGTTGGTTCTTTCACCTCAATTAATTGTTGCGGGCCGAATCCCTCTTCAAGTTCTGTGGGTAACTGGCCAGCATCCATCAATTCCATCAGCCGATCCATTGCTTTATCACGGGCTTTGGCTGAATCTTTACCAGGAACAGTGATAATAAGGTCTGGACTTTGAGGGATAGTGTACTGAACCATATTTTAGGCAGATAAATTGCTGTTTAACCAAGCCAGGGATTAATTTTAACATGGATATAGTTGCCAAAAATAGCGAACATTATTTCTAAATTTAATTGTCGAGCTACCACCCCAGCCACTGAAAATAAAACTTTATACTTGAGAAAGAGAGTAAAAAAAAGTTAACAGGAGGGGAGGACAATGGCTCCCAATCCCAGCATTATGCAAGCGGTGGAACAATTGGGTTATCGCGTCACTGTTGGTGATGTCGCCACTCAAGCTGGATTAAATATCGCTGAGGCGGGACAAGGTTTATTAGCTTTAGCATCTGATGCTGGCGGACATCTGCAAGTAGCAGAATCAGGTGATATTGTCTACTTATTTCCGCGTAATTTTCGGAATGTTTTACGTAATAAATATTTGCAATTACGGCTCCAGGAATGGTGGCAGAAAATTTGGGGTGTTTTATTTTACCTAATTCGCATTTCTTTTGGGGTATTTTTAATCGCTTCGATTGCCTTAATTACGATTAGCATCTTTATCATCATTACAGCGATGAACTCAGATCGCGATAATGACAATCGCAGCAGTAATTATGGGGGTGGCTTCTTTTATTTCCCCGATTTATTTTGGTATCTTAGCCCCAATTATCAAACTGAATATCAGGAAAGAAGACGCACCAGAAATGAAAGTAGCAATTTGAATTTTTTTGAAGCAGTATTTTCATTTTTATTTGGTGATGGTAACCCAAATAGCAAGCTAGAAGAAAGGCGTTGGCAAGAAATTGCGGCGGTAATTCGCAATCATGGTGGTGCAGTTGTTGCCGAACAAATAGCACCTTATTTAGATGATATTGGTGAAAAATATCAACAAGAATATGAAGATTATATGTTACCTGTGCTGTTAAGATTTAATGGAAAACCAGAGGTGAGTCCAGAAGGGCAAATTGTCTATTACTTCCCAGAATTACAGGTGCAAGCTAGCAAAAAATATCATCAATCTGTACCAGTATATTTAGAAGAATCTCTGTGGCGTTTTAGTGCAGCTAGTTCTGGACAAAATCTCCTGAGTGCTGGCTTAGGGGTAGTGAATTTTGTTGGCGCTTTAGTATTAGGAAGTTTGCTCAGAGATGGTACAGTTGCGGCTCAAATAGGTGGCTTGGTAGCTTTTGTCCAAGGAATTTATTGGCTATTGTTAGCTTATGGTATTGGTTTTTTAGGTATACCCTTAGCCCGTTATTTCTGGATTCAATGGCGGAATAGTAAAATTTCTGCACGTAATCGCGATCGCCTGTCTCGCGCTAGGCTATTAACAGATGTGGATACTAGCTTACAAAATAAACTGGATTACGCTCGTCAGTTTGCTGCTGAAAATGTCATCGGCAAAGAAGATATAGTTTACTCTAGCGAAACTGACTTACTAGAACAGGAAGTTGAGCGTTCAGCACAGATTGATGCAGAATGGCAAAAGCGATTGGATCAATCATAAGTAATTCAGACAAGAGCCAAACTCAAACAATGGCTGGGCATCTTGCCCAGTCTAGTAAAATTCGAGAGAACCCATCGACACAATCAGTAAAAGAAAAGGTTTTAATATTTACTCAAAGTTTGAGTTACCGCGAAAGTCACGGATTGTGGCATAATAAGCCGACGCATACAATACTCGGCAACTAGTCGTGGAATATAACGAATCGATCAATGACCTTGCTGCTGCTTTACAACAGCCAGCCGATCTTAACTTTGAACTGCCCGATCCAGATGACGAACAGATTCCAGAATCGGATTTTCAACAGCAGCTAGATGTAGCATGGCAGGTTTGCGATCGCTTTGATTTACAAACCGAAATCTGGCGCGGGCGAATTTTACGCGCCATCCGCGATCGCGAAAAGAAAGGCGGTGATAGTCGCGGTACTGGTTTTCTCAAATGGCTCAAAGAACGAGAAATCAGTAAAAGTCAAGCCTACGCCTGGATTCAGCTAGCTAACAGTGCGGATACGCTGCTAGAAGAAGGCAAACTTGACCCCAATGCAGTCAATAATTTTAGTAAACGCGCCTTTGTCGAAACTTCCAAAGCTTCCCCGGAAGTACAACAAATGGTGAGTGAAGCAGCGCAAAAAGGCGATCGCATCACTCGGCGCGAAGTTCGTCAACTCACCGACGAATGGACAGCCATGTCGTCAGAATTGCTACCCGAACCAGTCAAGATAAAAGCCGCAGATAACACCCTTCCCCCCCGCTACATCGCGCCATTGGTGAAGGAACTGGAAAAACTCCCCGAACCCCACCAAAAATATTTACAAAAAGAAATTGCTGCTAACCCAGATGTTGATACCTTAAAGCAGGTAACCAACGAAGCCCGCTATTTAGCAAAATATTTAAAATCTGCGGCGCAAGTCCAAGCCTTAACCCAAGCCGACATTGATATAGAAACCGCCTTAGAAGAAGCGCAACGAGTTGGCTGTTTAACCATAGCTGCTGACTTAGTCAATCAAGCATCGCAAATGGAACAAACCATCGCCAAGTTATACATGACTTGGAAGCGCATTAGTAATTTAGCCGATCGCTTATATGTAGATACAGGTGCAAGTACACCCAATTTGCGATCGCTTCTCAGCAGCATAGAACCTCTAGGTAGCGAAATCATGGAATTACAACTGAGTGGCACTATCGAACATACCATTCGCTTGCAAATCCAGGAAATGAATTAGACTCAAGAGTCCATAGTCAAATGTCCATAGTCAAGAGTCCATAGTCAAGAGTTGAGAATTTCTGAACTGTTGACCGTTGACTGTTGACCGTTGATCGTTGACTGTTGACTGTTGACTGTTGACATATATTTATAACTTTATTCCTGTATTTTACAACACAGAAATTCTAACTTCCAACTTATATAAATTCACCCCCATCACGCTAAAAGTTAAGCCTTAAGCAAGTCAGTAGTAAATAAACCAAACTATATTCCCAAACTTCAATAGACTTAAAACTATTAACAAATGACCATTGACCATTGACCATTGACCATTGACCAATGACTATTGACTATTGACCATTGACCAATGACTATTGACTATTGACCATTGACCAATGACTATTGACTATTGACTATTGACCAATGACTATTGACTATTGACCATTTATCTTTAATTACACCGACTTCCTAAGAACAGATTATAATCAGCCGGAGTGAATAATGTTAAAAAAAATACGTAAAATTAATTGTTTACCTGCTGTTATCTTTACTTTGACCATTGGAGTTGTTGGTTGTGGAAATCAAGCCACAAGTACCTCATTCAGTCAAAGCACCACTAGAGTTAATTATAATTTACCGCGAGTTGTCGCCACTACGAGTATCTTATGCGATTTAACTAAACAAATTGCTCAGAATACAATTAACCTAACTTGTTTAATTCCTCCAGGTACAAATCCTCACCTTTACCAACCAAAGCCGGAAGATAGAACAGTATTAGAACAAGCAAATCTAATTCTATATAACGGCTATAATTTAGAACCAGGATTAATCAAACTAATTAAATCAACTGACAGCCCAGCAGCGAAAATTCCTGTAGCGCAAATTGCAGTTCCTCAGCCACAAAAGTTCCGCCAAGGTAAAAATATAGCCGCAGATCCTCACATTTGGCACAATGTCAAATATGGGATCAAAATGGTAGAAGTAATTAGTAATAACCTAACAAAAATCGAACCCAATAATAGCCAAACTTATAATAGTAATAAACAAAAAATTACCGCCGAACTGACTCAATTAGATAAATGGATTAAGACGCGAATTGCTAGCATTCCCGAGGATAAACGTATATTAGTTACTCCTCATAATGCCATGAGTTATTATGCTAAAGCTTATGGTCTTTCATTACTGGGAACTTTACAAGGTGTTAGCACTAATAAAACACCAACATCTATACAAATAAGAAACTTAGCGAAAAAAATTAAGCAAGAGAAAGTACCAACAATATTTAACGAAACAGCAATTAATTCTAATGATATAGAATCAGTAGCCACAGCCGCCACAGTTAAAGTTTCCGAGAGCAAGCTTTATACTGATGGTTTAGGAGAAGGTGGAACTGGGGTAGAAACCTATCAAACCATGATTACAGCTAATACGCGGACAATTGTTGAAGGTTTAGGTGGAACTTACCTCATATTTCAACCTAAGACTGCAAACTAACACGATAAAAGATGCGATCGCCTGCTTAACTTTCTCCACCTTTTTTGAGAAACTGCTGTAAAATCTCTGTAGGCGGGCGATCCCAAGTATCTATATGCTCATATATCAAGCCATTTTGATTAAATTTATAAGTTGAATACCCATTAAAAAAGATTTTCGCTTTCCAAGGAACGCGCAAAACCCCACGCACTGTCCACTTGGCTAAAATCGTATCTTCTGCTGATTGATACACTTCATGTAAATCAAAGTAAATTTGTGTAAAAAATAATTGAGCGTGAAAGCGTAAAGTCCAAAATATAATTCGATAGTTAAATTTATATTTAAACTTATTTACTGGGTCGCGAAAATAAATATCCTGGGTATATATATCGTAAGTAATATCTTTTTCAAACAACGTCGGTAAATCATGTTTGAGAATTGTAATTACCTGTTCTATCTGCATTAATTTACCCTGCACCTGTTTAAAAAAGATTTCGCAAAAACCGTTCTAACTTTTGCCACCAAGATAAACTTCTTTGGCTATTTACAGCACCTACATGCAAATCAGCTAAAGTGGGAAACGATGCCGATTGGGCATACAGTTTATTACGCAGTAATTTCGCTAAAGCGCCATCATTTTCTCGTAAACCTTCATAAAAAAAGAATACCTCTCCCTTAATTCCTCTTTTGCGATTACATTCAATTGCCTTAATTAAATATTCAGGACTAATACAATAGGAACCAAGTTTCATCAAAATTCCTGGTGCTAACTTGGTTAATGTTGCATCTGTAAATTGTTCAGTTATCAAGCGATTAATAATACATTTATAACTGAGAAAATCGCGACGATAAATTTGCGGGTGAATCATATCGACTATTCCCCGCTTGAGCCAGGTAACTGAATCTTGCAAATATTCTTTAAATCCCCAATCATAAATATTGGGGGACATAGACACAATTAAATTTGGGTTAATGGCTTTTACTTCTTGATAAAGACGGGCTAAGAATTCAGTTAAAATATCTGCACGCCATTGTAACCATTGTCTATCTTGGGGGTTTACTGGCGGATCTTGGTGAAACTGTTGACGGTAAAGGGCGATAGTTTGCTCATCATAGCCACCTTCAGCAGGTAAAGCGGGTAAGCGATCGTCACCTTGAATGCCATCAACATCATAATTCTTGACAACTTCCAAGACTAAATTTAACAGAAATTCTTGCACTTGCGGATCGAGGGCATTCATCCACTCAAAACCATTCTTTTGCAGTAGTTTACCATTGCGATCGCGCGCCGCCCACTCCGGTTTTGTCTGCAACAGCAACCCGCCATTAGCATTGTAAGAACTGGCAAAGCCATATTCAAACCAAGGTATAACTTTTAACCCCACCCTTCGCGCTTCAACAATTAATTCTCTTAAAGGATCTCGTCCAATAAAATTAGAGTTAATTTCTACACCAAATGTTTGCTGCATCAATTGGCTAGGGTAAAAAGTTACTCCCTGATTCCAAACCACAGGAAACACCACATTAAATCCTGTCTCCGCCAAAAAATTCATCGCCTCAGCAATGCGTTGCTGAGACCTCAGTACTTTACTATCGGTATTAGTTAACCAAACACCGCGTATTTCTATCAAGCTCATCTGCCGCAATTTTTAATTCACGACTAGCTGACTATACCGCGCTTTGACCACCATATAAATACCATAGGCAATTAAACCCAGTGCTACAAAGCCTAGAAGCCAAGCGCCATAAGCTTGTTGCGCTAAAGCCTGTAACGCCTCATCTAAACCGCCAGCAGCTTGCGCGTTAGATTGAGTTGCAGCTTGAATCAAAAACCAACCAATAATACAAAATACAATTCCCCTAGCTATTAACCCAAATCGACAAATACCCATCACCCACTTTTGTTCTTTATAGCTTAACTCAGTTAAATTTAATTCTCTGCGAAATTTAGCACTATAAGCTTGATAAAACTGATAAAAGCCTAAGCCAATAATAAATGCTCCCACAGTTCCTACTAACCATTGACCAAATGGTTGATCAAGTAATCTCGCTGTCCAATCTTGAGTAGAGTTACTATTATTATTACCTCCATAACCTAAGATAATTTGTACAGCACTAAAAGCTAAACTTCCATATAAAAAACCATTAATTATATAACCAATTCGTTGTGCCCAGCCTTTAACATCAGTACCTTTATTTTCTGGATCTTTGATTGCTTGCACAAAACGCCACAGCACATATCCAATTAAGCCAATTGCTACCAAAACCAGCAGAAACTGACCAAATGCTTGTTGTGCAATAGTTTGTAAAGCTCCTTGCGTATCAGTTGTTCGCCCACCAGTACCAAAAGCCACCTGAGCCGCTAGTAAGCCAACGATACTGTAAACTATTCCTTTAGATGCATAACCAAACCTTGCTAATCTTTCTACCCATCCTGAAGGATGATGCATTAGATGTTGTGTCATATTAGTTGCCGATAGAAATAATATTTTTTAGCAAGATTTAACAGGCATCTACATCTATCTATTGATTAATTTAGTAAATACTAAAGAAATATATTTATCGATTTTTAACAAAAAAGCTATTAATAAAACTTCTCTTTTAACAGATGTTTTCATGAGAAAAACATCAGCATAATTCAATCATCTGTGATAGATTTTTACGGTATTTTATCTAGTGGGGTAAGATTGATGACTGCTGTAATCCAACCTTCTTGGACTCACGAATATATCACTACCAATGGTGTAAAACTGCATTACGTTACCCAAGGTGAAGGCCCTTTGCTGTTGATGTTACATGGGTTTCCTGAATTTTGGTATTCTTGGCGCTATCAAATCCCAGAATTCGCTCAATATTTTAAAGTTGTCGCCTTAGATTTACGTGGTTACAACGATAGCGATAAGCCAAACCAGAAATCTGCTTATGTGATGGATGAATTTGTCAAAGATATTGCGGGAGTAATTCAAGGCTTAGGCTATGAAACATGTGTATTAGTGGGACATGATTGGGGAGGTGCGATCGCCTGGAATTTCGCCTATACTTATCCAGAGATGTTAGAAAAATTAATTATTCTTAACTTGCCCCATCCAGCAAAATTTGCTCAAGGCTTACTGACTCTGCAACAATTAATTCGTAGTTCCTATATTTTCTTTTTTCAGCTACCTTGGCTACCAGAATTACTCATCAAAAGCTCAGACTATGCAGCCATTAAACGAGCATTTAAAGGTATGGCAGTTGACAAGAGTACTTTTACACAAAACGATATCGACGCTTATAAAAATGCTGCTGCTAAACCTGGCGCTCTGACTGCGAGTTTAAATTATTATCGCAACGCTTTGCGGCAGCGAATATTTAAAAGCAATTGGGAAATTTTGACTGTACCAACTTTGATGATTTGGGGCGAAAATGATACGGCTTTAGGGAAGGAACTTACTTACGGTACAGAAACCTATGTTCAAGATTTGCAAATCAAATATATCCCCAATTGTAGTCATTGGGTTCAGCAAGAACAGCCAAAATTAGTCAATCATTATATGCGAGATTTTCTCAGGCTTTAAAAGCGCAAAAATGCTTGTTTTCCGCTCATAATCAGCAATTGCATAAGTTATATTAAAATATCATAAAAAAATATATTAATTTAGGCAATTGCTTTACAAGAATTAACAGTAATTTAATAGGCATCATTTTGCTAAATTTTCTGCCTCATCAAGCCACCAAAACCTTGATAAATCGGCAGTTCATGGACAGCAAATAACTGCCTTACCCAAATCTCTTATGTACTCAATTAACATAATTGCAGAAAATTAGTGAGATAATAGAACTGTGAGGAAAAGAACGGATTTTACTTGAGTACCAAGGGGGATATTATGAAACTCCAGCTATTAGCAGTTCTAGCCTTAGCCACTCCCCTCTTTTTCACTACCGCAGTCAAAGCTGATAACCCGCAAGACTTACAAAAGTTGTTAACAACTGGGGAATGTATTAACTGTAATTTAAGAGGTGCAAATCTCAGTAGCGCGCATTTAATTGGAGCCGATCTCAGAGGTGCAAATCTCCAAAATGCTAATCTCAGTGAAGCTAACCTTGAAGGTGCCGATCTCACTGGTGCTAACTTAACAGGAGCAAACTTAACTTCAGCTTACATAACCAATGTGAATTTGAAGCAAGCCAACCTCAATAACGCCAATTTAACTCGTGCCAAGATTTACGATTCTAATGTTTATCAAGCATCAATGAATAATCTCACCATCACTGATGCCGAAATCTATCACACAGGAATCGGTATTGGTGGCGAAGATGCGGAAATTCCCGATTGGAAATAAGCTAAACTGATGAAGTATTAGCATAACTTGGAGTTTGTAGATTTAGGATAAGAAAAACTAAATCCTAACCATCTAAATCCTAAATCTCTCTCCAAAAATGAGTAAAAGATTCTCAGAATTTTGTCGTTGACATGTAGACATTGAATTTTGCCAGCAAGGGCTAATCAACAGAAAATAGGTAGGAGTCCATAGTCAACAGATGACAAAAAATTCAGCCAAAGTTATTTTTAGGCGATCGCTCAATCTACATAGATGCAATACCATAAAAATAACTTTCTGTCTAGTCTATTTCAACACATAAAAACTTTTATTACAGATTAATATCACTAGCAATGGTTTAATTGACTCACACTGCTTAAGATAGCTTTAATATCCGGCTAAATCGGGTTTGAGGCTTGTATAAATAAGGAGTGGACTGACTTTTGCGTAATTTGTACTTCTAATTAAGTACCATAATGGGCAACTGACATGACATGGGATAATAGCAACCTGAGGATTCCAGTTGATTTAAAAACAGAACTCAGAAAGCTGACTTTTATAGTTCCTGCTGCCATCTGACTTCTATCCTCCTACTTAATTGCTACCTGGTAGTTGATCGAGTAGTAGTTAAAGGACAATTATGGTGATAGGACACTAAAACCATTTTGAACCCAAACTCAGTTGTAACGATGCTCAAGAGCATCACCTAATCAACACCCTTGAGGTTGTAATTGTCCGGATTAGAGAAACTCAACTGTTACAATTTATGGAAGCGAAAATGCAAGAACCGGAATTCACAGAAACCAAGTCTTCAGAGACCACGATGACAGACATCAACAATCAAAGCGGAACCATCACTAAACTCCAGCCACCCGCGCAGTCTCAAGAGCAATGGCTAAAATATGGAGAACAAATCTCAAGCTTTTTAGGGACGCTACCTGAATATCTAGGAAACTTCTTTAATCAGTATAAGCAGCCCCTAGTTTCCATCGGCTTAATCGTCGGAGCAGTTGTTGCCGTTAAGGTACTATTGGCAATCCTAGATTCTCTCAACGACATTCCCTTAGTAGCACCTACCTTTGAATTAATTGGTATCGGTTACTCCGCCTGGTTTGTTTATCGCTATCTACTCAAAGCTTCCACCAGGAAAGAATTAACCAACGAAATCACCACACTCAAATCACAAGTTGTGGGCAAAAACGCTCCAGAGTAATGTATTGCTGAACACAGTTTTTCTGCCTAATCAGCATCCTCAGTGCTGTCATTAGAAAGAAATATCAGTCAAACTGGTCACAATAAATTTTATTAAACTGTAGCCGCACCTTGATTGGTAGCGGCTACAGATTTAAGAATCCCTTGACTTTCCCCCACAAATGAGCATCGCGAAATTTGTCCAGTCAGGGGATTTTTAAGCTATTCTGCTTTTAATTTCCACAATCCATCGTCAAGGCTGTTGACAGTTAACAGTTAACAAGATAATCGTTAATTGTGGGGGCATTGGCACTGCCATGCCCCAGAGCGCGTATTTATGCAATTTAGACACGCATTACCTTACTTAGGTAAGCGAACAATGTTATTTGAGGGAATTGCTTCCAACCGTCCCCGATAAACTAAAGCTTGATGAACCATGGCCGCCACTTCAGCTCTAGTAGCTTCTTGATTAGGCGCAAAAACTTCCAAATTAGGATAGTTGACAACCAAACCATTAGCTGTTGCCGAAGCTACCTTATCAGTCGCATATTGAGGAATATCTTTAGCATCTTTGTATATTTTTAACACCTGCTCTGGCGACGCAGGGGTTTTCAGATTCAAGCCGCTAACCAAAGCCACTAACACTTGTACGCGAGAAATCTTTTGTTCTGGTTGAAAAGTTTGGTTAGGGTAACCTTTCAAAAATCCTGTACTAATAGCTTGGTTAATCGCCGGAATTGCCCAGAATTTATCTTGAATATCCTTAAATTTGGGCGGATTATCAACAGGCTTCTCTTCAAAAGCTTGTTGTAATATCGCTGCAAATTCTGCACGAGTTACAGGCTGATTCGGTCTAAAAGTGTAATCGGGAAAACCCTTAATCGTACCGCGAGCAGAAAGAACATTAATAAACTTCCGACCCCAAAAATCATCAGGTACATCGTTAAAGGCGATTGGTGGTGGGATAGCTGACTTTTTCTTTGCCGGCGTTACCAAAGAGAACGGTGGTGTCAAAGGTTTGCTAGCAGACAAAGGTGCTTGTACTTGCGCCGGAGTAACAGGAGCGATCGCAATTGGTGGTAAAACAGAGGTAGAAGGTACCTCATCGCTAGTTAATGGTGCCGTACTAGATTCAACATTAGGTGTCGGTACAGGTGATGGTACAGTCTCTGTTTCTGTATTAGGCTGCACTTGGGGAACAGGAGAAGGTAACCCTGGATTTTGCTGAATATTGGGTGAAGTAGCGGGAGATAAAGAAAATATCTCACCTACATTCCAGTCTGAATCCTTACGAGACAGCGACCAAAAAAGAATCACGCCAATCGTGCTAAAAGCAACCAGAACGGCGATAAATTCATCAAAGCCAAGGGGATTTTTTGAAGATGACTCAGGATCGGGAGGTGGCGTGTTTGTCATCGTAGCACCCTACTAGGGAGAAATAGGTATCTAAAATCTATTGAACAATCAAATCTTAATACCCAAATTAATTTTCAGGATCTTTTTGGCTGCATCATCTGCATAAAATGTTACCTCATAAGCAACAAGCCTCATCTCCCCCAGCTCCCATCTAAACCTCCGGATTACTCCCGCCAACCTTTACCGATGAGGAGGATGGATGTAGGTTGGGTTGAGGAACGAAACCCAACACTCCAACGTCTTGTAATGATTGGGTTTCACCACCTTCTACCTAACCTACGCATCTGTCTCATTTTTTTTGGAATTGGTATTACTCCCGCCAACTTTTACGGGTGAGGAGGATAGCGGCGATACAGAGATTCACCCCAACAAAAGTTAAGCGCGGCTTAACTTTGGAGAGAGTGAGCGACAAATATATTCAGAACCTGCGGACAGCCATACAAATTACCAACTATTTCAAATCCAGCAATCCTTCTTCTTTCAACTTAGGATTAAAGCGGATTTGTGTTTGACAACCACGGGCTTCTAAAACAGCTAAAATCTCAGCCTCTACTCGCCGCGCTACATTTTTAAGAATTTTTATTTGTGTCACTTCATCATTGAGAGGATTTTGATATTTTTCTTGTTCTTCAGGTGTCATTTTTGCTTTAACATCAATAGGCTGTACCCACTGACTTTTATGTTCTCCATTACCTAAAGGTAAACTACCATTCTCAGTAATCCAAGCCTGTTCGATACTTTCTAAAAGAGTGCGGTTTGGTCTGTCAATAGTTTGAACTTTAACCCAATAGCATGTTTGTGGCTGACGTACTAAATGCTGTTTCAAACTTAGATAAACATCACGAGAATAACCTACAAATTGCAATAATTTTTCTTGATCAAAGATAGCATATACTCCTATTTTCCCCTGAAATTGTTCAGGTAATTGTCCATCTTCGTCAATGTAAGTAACATATTCCAGCGTTTCTAATAAAGGAAGATTTATCTCATTACTCATAAATTCAATTCGTATTTTTATAGCCTAAATTTGATAATTGGTTAATTTAAAATTAGTAGCGATACACATTAATATAGCAATCCTATTTTATCTGTTAAAAATATTGGTTTTGGCTGTTGACTGTTGACTGTTGACTGTTGACTGTCAAGAACCCTACATCTAATATTTCACAAATCCTTAACAGATTGCTATATACTCTAAAATCAGTGTATGGGATTAAGGTACTTAATAATAGTCCCCACAGCAATAAACTAAAAAATAATATGAAAAAGCGGCTCTAGCTGGTGCTAAAGCGCGCTTTGTGTTGACTAGAAGCTAAAATTATGGTCGTTCTGTAGTTGTAACTACAAGACTTGTAAAAGTTGTTTAATTTTGATGTCTTGGCGCTGCTTAAATTTATCCGGGAAATTCAACTCGATCGCAATTTTACCGTTGGGTTGTTCTTCTACCGAGGTAATTTCTGCCACAAATCGGCTAGATGAAAGCTCATCTCCATCCCGATTCAACAGCAATCCCACCAAAGGCTTGACTGTGCGCATAGTATGCCAATCATGCTCTCGTAATATGCGGTTAGAGGATACAGCTTTTGTATCTTCTAATTCCAAGCGTAAACCTGTTACCCCTAATTCTGTGGCGACTCCAGAGAAAAAATGACCATCCCAATAAAGTTGACCGATAGTTTGGACTTGTTTGCGCACCTTTTTGCGACTGGGTTGTTTGATATCCCGTAAAGAACGCCGCAAACTAGTCGCCAAAAATCCAAAGGAAGCCATTGGCCGATCTATATATTGGCGTTTTTGGGAATACCATTCTCGGACATCCGAGTACAACACCAAAGTCAAAGCATCCAGTTGAGCCGGAGTAGTATTGATAAAATCAACTGCTAAATGGGTTTCTGTATCGTTATACGGAGAAATCCGGATAATTCTGGCTGTGAGGGTAGCGCTAGCAGTAAAGTCGCCCATCACCTCAATTTCGACTTCATCGGCTAAATTCGGCCAAGATTCCAAAGAAATTAACGCCCCAGTTTCGGAAATATTGATTGTTTCCCCCATTACTACTTGGTCGTTACTAGAAATAACCACATTTAGGCGTCGCTGTAATCGGTGTGCAGAACGGATTTGCGGTTGTTCAAAGCCAACTAACAAAGCAGCTACCAGTAAAATCAGGTTTAAAATAGACCACATGGTATTGACTAGCACAGCTTGCCAATCTTCAGGCCGTAGCAATAGCCAATAGGGGATAGCCACTAAAGAAGCAACTACCACTAACGTCACTAACAACAGACTGCGCATTGATTGCCAGTCAAAGGTACGTTTATTAACAGACACACCTTTATCCGTGACGTTAAACGACCCCATCTTGGGATTAATTAGCGCCAACATAGTTACCCACCCAGCCTGGAAAGCCATTGCAAATTCAAAAATTTCATTCCAGAACGAGAAGCGGACTTGTTTGTAGATGATGTAATTGGCCGATAGGGAGAGAAGTATATGGGGGATAGCGTAAGCTAAAGTTTCTAAACCTAAACCTTGGACGGAGTTAATGCCAAATAATAAAAATAGGGTAGGAGCGATCGCATATATTAATCGAGGATATCCATATAAAAAGTGCGACGTGGCGCTGAAATAACAAATCCTTTGGGCTAATGTTAACTTCAGTTTAGGGTTAAATAAAGGGTTTTCTAACCGCAATATCTGTGCCATTCCCCGGGCCCAACGTACTTGTTGCCCTACATAAGAAGAGAAGGTTTCTGGTGCTAAACCAGCCACCATAATTTTGTCGTAGTATACCGACTTGTAACCCTTGGAATGCAACCGCAAAGCAGTATGACAGTCTTCTGTCACGGTTTCTACAGCAATTCCCCCAACTTCTAAAGCGTGGGACTTCCGAATCAATGCTGCTGAACCGCAAAAGAAGGCAGCATTCCAAAAATCATTACCTTTTTGCAGTACTTTGTAAAACAGTTCATTACCCACCGGAATTTTACCATCGGTGAGCAAATTCCGCTCAAAGGGGTCGGGATTATAGAACCAGTGAGGCGTTTGCACAAAGGAGACTTTCGGGTCATAAAAGAAGCCTGCGGTGTGCAGTAGAAATTGGCGCGATGGAATGTGGTCGCAATCTAAAATCAGCACCAAATCCCCATCAGTTTTGTAAAACGCGGTATTAATATTACCCGCCTTAGCATGTTCGTTATTATTCCGCGTCATGTGGATGCAGCCGAGTTCTTGGCACATTTGCCTGATTTGTTCCCGTCTGGCGCGGAACTTTTCTCGACGCGGATCGCCTTCTGAATATCTTTCCGGACGACCATCATCAAGAATATAAACTTTCTTTTTCCCAAGAGCATAGTCACAAGCCAAGGCTGCTAACGCCGTCTTGCGGACAATTTCCACATCTTCGTTGTAAGTCGGAATGTAGATATCAACGCTAAACCATTCAGCTTCTGGGATATTAGATAAATTAACAGGTTGACGTTCTTTAATTTTCAGAGTTTGAAAATATGCCAATACCAAGGTCAAAATAGCATAAAGTTCCGCCGTCAATAGCAGCAAACAAGCAATACTATTTACCCAACCGTCAAAATTAAGCGTATAGCTGAGACGGTAGTATAAATAACGCAGTGTTGTCACCAAACTCAGCCAGATCATAAATAAATGATAATACTGGCTGATTTCGGGAGAAGATTCTTCATTTTCTGCTTGGACAACTAACTGACCAAGTAATATTAAAAAAACAGCAACTGCACCTTGCTGCCAAACTTGTATCGGCGTAATAACTAACGGCACGGAAACTATTAATAGCAGCAAAGCCAGCCACTTTAACTGTTTGAGACCGACTTTTTCAAGATGACGCTCAAAGAATTTAGGGGTAAGGTCAATCAACCAGTTACTTAATTTAGGGCGCTGGCGATCGCCTGGTTTACGCGGTGGTCTATAAGAAGAAGAAGACATTATCTGATGTTAAATTTTGGATGTGAGATTTGAGAGAGCATTTGTCATTGCACGCAGAGAATTTTTAGTTTTTCCTGCGTGCATGGGAATTTTTTATTTCTTTTCCGAATTAGCTAGCCGCTTGATATACAACTGAGAAATGCCGTAAAGCAGCACCGATAAACCCACAATTCCTAGAGGTAGTAATAGCCAATTTTCTTGGATGAGTCGCGACACCTTACTTAAGAGCGTGGTCTTTTCGATGCGATTCACCTTTGGCGCGCTTTGGAAAAAATCTAGCTGGTAAGCATCAGCATCATAGGGATTGGGGTCTTTTTGATCGCTGCTAATCAGCACCGTGTCTTTTTTGAGTTGGAAGAACCACGGATCTTGATTGAACACTTGACGCACTCTTTCTAAACCAGTATCCGATTGAGCTGTCAAAGCCAGAAGCACGCGCTCTTTATTCCAAGGGGAAATAATTTGCTTAATCATCCCTTGGGCGTCCTGTGGAGTTTGCACCGTTGCTTGGGCGGATAAGCGAGAAAATGCTTGACTCAAATTCAAGCCACCAGATTGAAATACATCAGGAAGGGGAAACTTTTCTCTAGTACCAATTCCCACTAAATTGTTATTTTTGCGGACTGTTTCTGGTAATGAATCTGGAGTATAAACATCTAATTTGACCGTATCTGCTTGGCTGATTCTTCCTAAGCGTTCGCTCAAAGCTAGCAAAGTTAACACATCTGTAGCTGTGGGGTTTTGGGGTAGAACGATCGCGGTGTTCGATAAATCTTGAGGTGCAGCCAATGGATAACCAAATTTCAACAAATTCAAATCTGGTAAATCTGCGGAAATTTCTCGTCGCAAGTCAAAACTAGTATCCGAATGCACCGTCCCTGTGAGTTGTTGATCCGGTGGTTGGAGACAGTTTTGTTGATCGAATGGTTCTCGCGAATTCATCCGGAAAAACACTTGCAGTCGAGAGTTAGGCTTAACCAGGTTTTCTGGTAAATTAACTTTCAGGTTTTTGCGATTTGCACCAGATTCAGAATCCAGACGCGCACCACCGATGAATACCCCATCTAGCAGTACTTCTATGGCTGAGGTTCTGGGGTTCATTTGCGGCCCATAGCTATAAACCAGGTTCATTGAACTACCGCGCAGAAAGCGATCGTCAGGTAAAGCCCGAAAATCAATATCAATTGCTGGCGCAGCTGCACCACGTACAGTCACATCAGTAAAAGGTTGACCGTTTACCTGGGTTTTAATCTCGCTGAGTTGGAATGTATTTTTCTCTGGTAAATAACGCGGCCATTGGCGGGTTCCAGGTGTGGCTGTATCTTGAAGTTTATCAACTAAAATTACCTGACCTGTACCCATTTTCCGCACGTCAGGCTGTGTGAGAAACTGTACTGCTTTGGCTACAGCTTGGCTGCTATTGCCAGTCGCAATTAATACGGGAGCGTTACTCTTCTCAGTGCGGGTAATCAGCAATACACCAGTATCTTCAGGTATGGGATTATTATCGCGATCGAGAATTTGAGAGCTAACAACTTTCAAAGGTAAATTCTTCCAACTAGCCAGAGCAGGTTGTTCGCTGGGAGTCCCAATAATGACTAAGCGTTGGTTTGCCTTGACATCTGATACATCCGATACCAAGCTTGTTTGCATGGGGCGAAAATCTGCTGTTCTTCCTAGAGAAGCTTGTAAGCGAGCTGCTGGAGTTAGCCAAGTTTGACTTACTTGGTTAGGTTGCAGATAAACAATTTGGTTGGTATCTAAGCCCAGTTCATCAAAGACAGGATAAGGATAGCGACTAAAGTTGAGGGGAATTGGCTGCTGTTGGAAGTTAAAAATCAATTTAGAATCGGGCAGAATTTCTGTCCACAAATCTGGACTATTGGGATTGCTGCATTCTAGAGAGTTGCTTTGTTGAGCGACAATTGTTAATTCGTTATAGTCCTGAACTAAATTTGACGGTATATTTAACAACACTTGACCGATTTGCGACTGTTTGCGGTTAAGTGGTACGCTACCGACGCTGGTACCGTTGAGTAGCACTGTCAAATTAGAGCGACTGGCATATAAAGCTGGAGAATGTTGAAAGCGGATTAAGGCTTTGACTTGTCCTTTATCCAATTTCCAATTACGGGGACGGGTAAAAGCGAGGCGACCTTCAGAATAAACCCCTCGTAAACGCATCCGGTTACCAACAACCGGACTGCGATTAAATTCTAGATTGTAAGTGATGAGATTTTTGGCATCAGTTGCTTCGGATAAAGAGTTGGCTGGTGACTTTTGTGTACTCTTAGCCTCTGTATCTGCTTGCGCTAATAAAATAACTGGCTGCTGGTTGTCAGCTTTGCTCTGAGCATTAACCCTGGCTAATGCATCAGGAAACAATAAATAGCAGGAAGTCGCAACGACTATTGTTGTGCCAGTGGGTAAAAGATGAAACAACTGCTTCATGGTATGCCGTATGGTAGATTTTCTTAGTTTTTGTGTTTAATTAATTACTTATGAAACAATACGAGATAAGTTAGTATTTACATATGCGCGATCGCTTTCCACTCCTCTGTTTGATGGCTAAACTACAAACTTGGGGCTACTTACCTAGAATCAGTTCCCTTGGTAGTGAATCTGGAGACCATAACCCTAACCAAGCTAAATTTTGGGTGTAATAAGCAGAGTGTTCTCCCCAAATTCCTTGCTTGTATTGCGGTAGCAATTTTTTTGTCAGTACTTCTGATGCTATTGAAGGTTTAACCAAGCGCATGGCCGCATAGAACATGGCGTACTGAGATGTAGCATCGTAATCTACTAATTGATTTCCTTGGAGATCTATACGTGCAGAAAGATAGGATTTTTGCGTCCATAGATTTTGTAAGTGTTGAGTAGATTGCTGTAAATATTGCTGGGCTTGGGGTGAATTGAACCACACAGCATCCAGTGATAACCGCCACCAAACGCGGTAAGCATCGAAACTATACAAACTCTTGAGGGCACTAGAGTTTGGCATAGTTTGGAATTGATTGGTTTTGAGATCTAACGCTACCCAATCGCTAGGTAAACCCACAGTAGACAGCCGTGCAGAGTTTTCCAAAATTTGGTAACTGCTATCGACTAAACTCAACCAATCCCGTCCAGGGTCAATTTGGGCAAATATGCGAAAAGCATAAGGAGCAAGATATGAAGGGTTGAGATAGAGGGTGGATTCATTGGGGACAAAGGCGGCTGTGGGGCCCGGTAGCAGATAGCGTTTACCTTCAGTTCCAGAAATAGTAGACAGGTTCCACAAATCTCGTAATTTGGTTTTCGCCAGTTCCATGTATTCTGGACGTTGCCAACGCCGTGAGGCCAAAATCAAGGCGGTAATGGCATCTATATCACCATCACTGGCAAAGTTGCTATCGATAATACCCCAGCTATTATCTGGCTTTTTGCCCCACTTCCAAGCCCACAAATTATCTGTAGGTTTGCCATTTTGTTGCCTTAGCAGATTACTTTCTGCCCACTTTAAAGTCAGAGCAAATGTTTCTGGATCGTCAATGAACACAGCTCGCAACATTGCATAAGCTTGACCTTCACTAGTGGAATGATCGCTCGCTTCATAATCAATGACTCGTCCATCACCTTGAATAAATTTGCGGCGGTAGCTATCCCAGCTTTCAACTAGTAATTGTCGATTTGGGGTTGATTCAGGTAAAGCAGCCAAAAATACTGACTTTTGATCGCTACCATCTACAGGAGTAACATTTGGTACTGGAGTAGGTAAATCGTTTGGTGTTTTGGGATTCACTACTAAGACACAAGCTGATAGACCGAGCGGGCAGACAATTACTGCCAGTTTTGAGAGGTACCGCATCCTAAGAACTGTTTGGTTTGTGAAACGTTGACAAAGGGTGCAGGAAGTGAACAAAGAAAACCTAGATATTTGGTTATTTATACTCACGAAACCTGCACTTATTTTTCCCCTCAAGTGGTTCACAATTAACTACGCATTGCTAATCTTTGATAAAGAAATCTGGGCGATCGCTAATTTTTACTTCTGCGTTGTGAATCTTCCCAAGCAGGTTGAAACCCTCGCCGCAGCAGAAAGTCTTCTTGGATTTGTCGCATCTGGCGATCTATATCTGTATCTACAGATCCTTGAGCCATAGTTTCCATTTGTAGTTTTTCTAGCTGGGTTAATGCTGATAAGGGTTGATCGAGAACCGTACTCAATCCAGCTAAAGCCCGTCTGGTATCTTTATCATCTGGCTTTTGTGCCAACACCTGATTGTAAATTTCCTGGGCTGACTCAAAGCGGTGTTGTTCAAACTGAATTCCGCCCAATGCTGCCAAGGCATCAATGTTATCTGGTTGCTGTGCCAGAATATTTTCATAAGCCACACTGGCTAAATCCAAATTACCAACAGCACGAGCTAATTCTGCCTGTAACTGATAGGCATCTGAGTTATTAGCTAAACGAGCAATTAACTGTTTGACCCTAGCTTGCGCTTGAGCAGGATTGCGTTGGGCTATCACCTGCACTAAGCGCAGTTGCAGAGGGATATAACTGGGATCGAGTTGCAATAGGTAATTATATAAAGCTTCTCGTTGGGGGTCGGCAGGTAGCACGCCCGCCAAACTATATAGTTCTGAAGGTGTATTAGTTGCCGGTTGGGTTGCTAACCAATTATTCAAAACTGCTTCTGCTTCTGGTTGGGAAATCCGTTTAGCTTGATAGGCAATACTGGCGCGTCCTAATTGAGTTGGTAAATCTTGAGGATTGCGATTGATTAATTGGTCATATATGGCTACAGCTTCATCAAGATTTTTTTGTTGCAACCGCACACCAGCCAGTCCCCGCAAAGCGCCGTCAATAATATCATTACTATCAGGACGAGCAGTCAGTATGGCTTGGTAGCGTCGGGCACTAGCTTCTAAATTACCTTCCCGGCGCTCAATTTCTGCTGCCAGCAATTGTGGTGCTAGATCCTGGGAATTTGTATTGCTAGCTGTATAAGCGGCTAAGGCTTGCCTAGCACCATTCAGGTCATTCTGCTGGATATACATCTGAGCTATCCGAAAATTCAAGAATGGTGCATTGACTCCCGATCGCAAAATAGCTTGGTAAACAGGTAGAAATTCGGCATCAGGAGTATTGATACTAACTAAAGCGTTAGCTAGTTGCTGTAGTTGGGCAGAGTTTGTGGGTAGCGGTTGCAAAATACCCGCTAAACGTTGCTTGAGTTCATTTTTACCCACCATTCCTAGTTGAGATTCCAAGGCTAATTGCTGTACTAGCAAACCGCGATCGCCTGGAAATTGAGAAGCTATTTGTCGGTACAATTTCAGAGATGTTTGTCTTCCTTGGGGAAAGGCGCTAAAAACATCAGCAACTTCTCGTAGTAATGTGGGGGAAGGATTGGGATTATTACTGAGAGCCTGATTATAGAGACTGATAACTTGCTGTGTCAGAGTAGGATTGTTGACCCGCTTGCGAATTTCATTGAGCGATCGCGCTAAGGGTAAAATCGCATCGGCTCTACCTTGTAATGGATCTAATATGGCTAAGGCTTGTGCTTGCTGTTGATTGGCAAGGTAAGCAATAGCTAGTTCCTTACGAGTCTCTATAGCTAGGGCATCTAGGCTACTGGAGCGCTTTAACTGGGCTTCTAAAACTTGTACCGCCCCTCTACTATCACCAGTTTCTCTTAAAGTGCGACCGTAAGCTACAGCCGCATAGCCAACTATGGGTTTACCCGTACTTTGATAGCGGTTAAATAACTCCAAAGCTTTAGGAAAATCGTTACTGTAGCTATAAGCTTGCGCCGCACCAATGACGACTTCTGGCGTGGGGTTATTAGCTAGTACCAGTCGATAATCTGCGAGGGACTCGGCAAACCTTCCCTGGTAAGAATAGAGTTGGGCGCGGTAACCAAGAGCTTCGATATCGTTGGGATTTGACTTGAGAAGAGTTGTTAAAGCTGTAATCCCCTGTGCTTGCCATTCTGGACGGTAAGTACCTAACAACCCGACAGTTTTTAAAGCTAATGAGTTATTCGGATCTATCGCTAGTACCTGTTGATAGGCATTCCAGGCTTCGGAAATGCGTCCGGCGTGACGATAGGCGATCGCTAATCCTAACCTTGCTTGTAAAGAAGAGGGTTCTTTCTTAAGTACTTGTTGAAACGTACTAATAGCATCATTGACTAACCCCTGATTGAACAAGGTAAAACCCTTTTTTACAGATGCCGATACATTTTGTGCTTGGGCAGAGGCAATGCTGCCTAAAGGTGGCACAGCTATTAAATAAGTAAAAAGGGGCAATGAAAAAGTCAAAAGAGAAAGATATTGAATGCATATACCTTTTGACTTTTGGCTTTTGCCTTGTTTATGTTGCCTCATCGAGCATTTCTCCCTCTTGGAGTCACATCAAACTCGGATTTTACTCTCACACCTACAACTGTTTCCGAGAAATTATCCCGTCCTTGAACGGTAAAACCTAGACGCAGATTGGGAATAAGTTGAAAATCGTAATAAAGTTCCACTACATCTGGTCGAGATTGATCGCTACGACGCAGGCTTTCGTTCGATAAGGCTCGTCCGTAAGCTAGTCCCAGGCGATCGTCTCGCGTAAATAAATCTAATAAGGTGGCTCCTAAAACATAGGTATCTGCACCTTGTCCTAAGTCGCGGTTTTCATAGCGACCATAGCGGCCAAAAAGGCCTAATTTTAAATTGGGTATAAAGACTTCAGCATTCAAACCATATGCTTCTTCGCGATCGCTTTCAATAGGCCCAAATTGGTTATTTCCTCTAGCAATGCTGTAACTTTCGGCAAAGCTATCCCGAACACCACCATCGCGATTGGAAGCATAAGTACCCCGAATAATCGCGTTACCATAACGAACGCCAACTTCTCCCGCAAAGCCATCTAAGGAAAAGTCACTGATTTTGTCTGATGAAGAGAAAACAGCAGCTTTAGCTTCGATATTGTCAGTCACACTCCAGTTAACTAACAAGCCAGGACGAGAAGCAATCCCCGTGGCGGCTAATGCGGGGTTGGTTTGAAATACGGGGTTAAAGAATTGGCTAGCACCATCTTTTGCAAAGCTATTCCGGTCAAAATAAGAGGTTAAATCCATTTGACCTACCACAAATCGCAGATTCGGTATACCGGCGATAGAGGTGGCTAAATAAAGCTCGTTGATGTTCAAACCCTCGCGTCTAGAATCATCAAAGCTGCTACCTTCACTAGTTAAGTCAATAGTTGCACCAAATAAGGCTTGCGGAGAGATGGGATAGACTCCCGTGACTCTCGCCCTTGCTGAAGTATCACCGCCTTGAGTCACATAGACGCCTTGGATTTGTAAATAGGGTTCTTTTAAAGCACTGCTAGTAAACTGAGGCCGTTGTTGACTAACAATGGTTTTTGGTTGTATGGGTGCAGCCGGAGTCGGCGTAGTCAGTAATTGATTAAAAGTAGGCGTCGGGGTGGAGACGTTAGATTGTATGCTGCTGGTTGTCCCAGGAAGCGGTGGTAAGGGAGCTACTTGGGAATTGAGTACTTGGTTAAATGTTGGTGTTGTTGGTGCGGTAAATTCTTGGGCGACAACTTGGCCGGGAAGTGGCGGTAGTTGTGGCTGTGGATTTTCTCCCTGTTTCACCAATCCCAAACCAAAGTCAGAATTATCTCCACCTACTGCTGTTTGCAATACAGTCTTCGGCTTTTGTACCTGGGGTTGAGCAGAATTACTTCTTCCCCTCACCTGCTGTTGAATAAAGCCACTCTCCTGTTGTTGGAGATTGATAACTGGTGGCGCTGCTACTACTGGTAAAGGATTACCAATAGGTGCAATAGCTATCCCATCTACCCTATCTGTTGTTGGTGGCGGAGGTACTGTTTGTAATCCCAGTACTGCTTTCCCCACAGGTACGGAAGATGGCGGTACTGGTAACAAGTTTGTATCACCTAGATGCAGATCGTTAGTTTCTGGTTGAACCACGTTCACTTGGGCTAACGATGCTTCACTCACAGCCAATACCCAAAAAATCGAGACTGCGAGATTACTCAGCAGTAAGTACACCTTTTGGGGCTGTTTTGAACAAGTAAGTCTCGGACTATTGAATACTTTTTGGCTCATGAGCCTAGTTGGATTTACTAGTAAGTCTTTACTTTATTTAATGTTGCTACTTTAGCAAATAATCTGAGTAATAACATCAATATTGACAAACTTTGTATTTGCTAAAAACGTTTTGTAAAAAGTTGATAAACCTTGCAATTTTTGTCAGTAAATTGGGCAGAATAAATAAAAACCTTAACTAAAAAGGTAAAGAACCACTTCAGCCCAATTTATCCATGAAAATACTTAATTTACAAGTTTTGTGCCAGAAAATGCAAGACTCATTTTCCGCTTCTCCTTTAGCAATTATTGGTCTCATACTGTTGTTTAGTAATTACGGTTGCGAAAAAAAAGCATCAGTAGAAACCCAGTTAGAGATTCAAAATGTTCAATCTACAGAAAGTAATAGATTATACAAAATTACTGGCAATACAAATTTACCTGAATCCAGTCGCATTAGTGTCGCCGCAGTCCGCTATTTACGTCCGACAGCAGGACAAACAGGAGTATTATTGAACTCTCGTAACAGTACTCAACTTTCAATTCTGGCGCGCCAAATTGTTGAAGTTAAACAAGGAAAGTGGGAAGCCGATCTGAAGTTGTGGGAAGTCGCGCCAGATGGTCGTTTTCAGGAAGTTTGGCAAGGGAATCAAGCACAGATGAAACTTACACCTGAAAGTGGCGTGACCTTTATTGCAACTTTCGATCCGGCTGGTCAGTGGGAACAATCAGATAATCAAAAATCTGCAGAAACGCCACAGCTAGTCACTCCAGAACTGAATGGTAAGTTAGTGCGCTTCACTAATGAAGGTGAAAAGTATGCACAAGCAAGTCAAACTTTATTGCTTCCTCTACCTACAGGTAAAACAACACCACCGCGTTTATTACCAGAAGAGATGAATGGTGGCTGGGGAAATCGATATCAAATTCTCCCAGAACCGAGAATTGCGAGTACGACATCAATACCACCAGCTAAAACTAGACAGACTAATGCTTCTATGCTTCCTGCTGAATTTCTGCGTTAACCAGAAATTTTGATGATAACCCCACCTTAATTAGATTTAGGTGGGGTGTGTTTCACTAAAGTAACTAAATATAAATCACAAGGACTGAGGCTATTATCTTTTAATTGATAGTTGAGGCTGTCAATATTCGTAGGATTGCTATCTAGGTAGATTGTACTCAGATATCTTTGTCAGGTAATGCACATCTAAATTACATAACTACTCGTAGTGATTGTTGACTGTTAACTATCAACGGTCAACGGTCAACGATCAACAGTCTCATCGAATTAATATGCAAGTTAAATGTGGAACAACTTAAAAGCGATCTGAGTATATCTGACAAACTTTCCCTATGTTCTCTTGACAAACATAATCTTGATTGATAACTATGCTAATTGCTTAAGTCATAATCCAATCAAGATTATCAAGTAAGCTGCTTTTATGCAGCTTATTTGATTATTGTAAGTTAATGATTAAAACGGATTACTAGTGGAAACTTCATAGAAAGCTTGCAATTTATTTGGTGTTTTTGGCGCAGGATTTGGTGCTTGAGGAATAAATTGCAAATTTTGCTGCATTTTTTGCATTTGCAACATCATTTCTCTGAGTTGTTTTTGTAACTCTTCAAACTCACTGGCTGTAATCGTGCTTTTACTGACTGGATTTGCAGTAGCAGCTTCTGGTCGATTGTTTGTGTGATTTTGAGAATAGCTGAGGAAGGTTTGCGCAGATGCAAATTTAGAAGTTGCAGCAGCAGTTTTCACAGTTTTGTGATTATTGTCTTGGTTGACAACAGGGGGTAGAGAATTAACAGGCTGTTGATATACTACTGGTTGAGTTTGCACTACAACAGGTTCGGAAAAGGTATTAGGTAAGGTGTTAGCAAAAAGAGCTTGATTTAAAGGTACGTCATCATCCAAGAAAGCCTTCAATCCAGATATTTGTAGGCGAGATTCTGAGTGCTTTAGCTCTTTAAGTAAGGCGTCTTTTTCCTGTATGTGTTGCTCTAAATAAGTTAATTTTTGCTCATATTTTGCGGATTTGCGAGAAGAGTGTCTCCATCCACAGACAGCAGCTGCTGATATCCCAGCACCTATACTAATTGTGGTTGATAAGATGACATAGGGAATTGCAACATCTCTCAGTTTGCCGTAAAAAATAGGTTCTTCTTGAAATTTAATAGCTATTTGCTTTTCCCCTAGTGTAGCTAGAGGAAATGACATTACTGAAAATACACCGCAGGAAGCAACAATTGGTGGTAGAAAGAATTTCTGTAATGCAGATAGAGACATAGAGGAAATTTGGGTTGTTTGTCTACAAAAACAAGAGGTAAATTGCAGCATGGTATTACTACTGATGAAATTTAGCTTTGATAGCTGTTCAGCAGTTAGTGAATAATTTTTACTGCATTAGTATCCAAATTATTCTCTTAATGCTTAATATGCAATATGAGACTCATGAAGAACTCGGAGAACTAATTAAATTTTTCGTAAATTTAATTACTGTAGTACTAGTATCAAAAGATTCATAAATATACAGAGAAAGCTTGATAAAGCTTATTTTATATATATTTTCAGGATATGATGATGATAAATTTCTGACAAAATAGGGAACATTAGATGCTAAGGATATCTCTCTAGGAGATAGTACTTTTATGGATAATTTTTAATTCGTAATCACCTCTCGCTCGTGGCTATAACCATTTTTAACAGATAGTGAATCTACGTAAGTAAATCATCAAAAATATGCGATATTTCTTGTTGAAAAATACACAAAAACAATTCATTTTTTATCAAAGATTTATTTTATTTTTGTCAACTTTATTATTGTGCTTACTGGGGAGTTTGATCCAACTACCTGCTCAAAGCCATCTCAATGTAGCTAGTGCGGCGATTGCAATCCAACTACCACTGTCAACCTTGGGTGCAAAGATTGTTGATGCTAGAGGTAAGCAGGTGCTATTGCGAGGCGTCAACTGGTTTGGGATGGAAACAGAGACACATGTACCTCATGGGTTGTGGCAGCGCGATTATAAAGAGATGCTTGCCCAGATGAAGATGCTGGGGTACAATCTGATTCGCTTGCCTTATTCTGTGGCAGGATTGAGAGCGCCTGATATCAATGGTGTTGAATTTAATATTGGTAGCAATATCGAATTTCAAGGCAAAACGCCGTTAGAAGTGATGGACTTGATTGTGCAAGAAGCAGAAAGACAAGGATTATTCATTCTGCTTGATAGCCATCGCCTCAACGATCAAAGGATTCCCGAACTGTGGTATGGAGACGGCTTTACAGAAGCCGACTGGATTGATACGTGGAAACTGTTAGCAGAAAGATATAAAAATCAAACTAACGTCATTGGTGCAGACTTAAAAAATGAACCGCATGGACGCGCTAGCTGGGGTACTAACGACTTAGCTACCGATTGGCGACTAGCAGCAGAACGTGCAGGTAATGCCATTCTCAGTATTAACCCTAACTGGTTAATTATCGTTGAAGGCGTCGAAAACAATGTTCCTGGTCAAAAACTCAAGCATCATTGGCAAGGTGGTAATCTAGAGGGTGTCAAGCGCTATCCAGTACGCTTAACTAATCGCCGTAAATTAGTTTATTCTCCCCATGAATATGGCCCGGGAGTTTTCAATCAGCCTTACTTCTCCGAGTCTAACTTTCCCAAAAATCTCATTCCGCGTTGGCAAATCGGCTTTAACTATATTTCTACTCAAAATATTGCACCAATTTTAATTGGCGAGTTTGGGGGACGACAAGTAGACAATATTTCTCCAGAAGGTATTTGGCAAAATGAATTTGTGAAATACATCCAGAAGCATAATTTAAGCTTCGCCTACTGGAGTTGGAATCCGAATAGCGCTGATACAGGGGGTATCTTACTCGATGACTGGCAAAATTACGATCGCGCCAAGCAGCAATTATTATCTCAACTGCTACCATCGATGGCAGTTAATAACCAGAATGTCGCCGCATCTCCCAATCCCCCTATACCTGCAACTTTTACAAATACAGCAAAATTACAAGTCACGACGAATATTTATGCTAATTGGGAAACAGGACTTTGTGCTAACTTGAAAATTTTCAATTCCAGCAATAGTAAAGCGAACAACTGGCAACTGACATTTCGGATGAATCAAGCTAGGATTAATAATTCTTGGAACGCTAATTTTCAACAGCAAGGTACAGAATATATTGTCACTCCTTTGGATTGGGCAAGGGTAATTGAACCAAATCAATCGCGGGATATTGGTTTTTGCGCGCAAAAATTGGGTACAGATTACCAATTACAAAATATAGAAGTGAAAATTACCCAATAATAAAAAAGGCAAAAGAGAATTCTCTTTTGCCTAAATTAACTATTAGTTTTGAAGATTATTCTTCATCAAAATCATCGTCATCATCATCTTCTTCGTACTCGTCTTCTTCCTCTTCTACAAGATCGATGACTTCATCAGCTATCAAGTCATCGTCATCGAGAATAGAACGTTCTGCACGTCTACTGCCAAATGTATGTTCGGTGAGAGAAGGTGCATCTAGATTGTAGGCACGTGCTGTGCGATCGTCTAGCACCATGTCTAAAGGATCGTCAACTTCATCTAAGACACTGCTACTTTCTAAAGCAGCATAGTCATCAATTGCTCCTGTTTCTTCATAGGCATTGTACCCAGTACCAGCAGGAATCAATCGTCCAATAATTACGTTTTCTTTTAACCCCCGCAGCCAGTCAGATTTACCTTCAATGGCGGCTTCGGTTAAGACTCTGGTGGTTTCTTGGAAGGAAGCAGCAGAAATAAAGCTGTCGGTGTTCAAGGATGCTTTGGTGATACCCAATAATACAGGGGTATACTGCGCTCTAGCACCGCCTGTAATCGCCATTGCTTCGTTCACCTGCTCAACTTGGCGCAATTCAACCAACTCACCGGGAAGCATGGTGGTGTCGCCACCATCATCAATCCGGACTTTATTAGTCATTTGGCGAACAATCACTTCGATGTGTTTGTCGGCAATATCAATACCTTGGGATTGGTATACCAACTGTACTTCATTCACCAGGAATGTTTGCACTTTCTGTAAAGCATGGCTAGCACAAGCGTAGACGCCATCTTCTGAACCCAGGCTAAAGAAGACTTCCAAAATTTCGTGGGGGTTGGAAGGGCCATCGCTGAGGGGTTGTCCTGCTGTTACATGGGAACCATCTGTTACCACTAAGTTTTGTCCGGGGCCGAGAGGATAATCGGTGACTACTCCATTAGGTTCTACTACTTTAACTGCGATCGCTTCATCACCATCGCCGTAAACTACTTTCACTTCCCCAGCCCGACGGCACAAAATACAAGCTTCTTTGGGTTTACGGGCTTCTAGTAGTTCCTCAATCCGGGGTAAACCTTGGATAATGTCCCCAGTTTTGGCACGTTCAAATACCAGCAACACCAAGTTATCACCGCGTTGTACTAAATCGCCATCTTCGATTTGCAATACAGCACCAGGGCTGACTCGATAGGGACGACCAACACGGATAGAAACTGTATAGTTTTGTGTACTCAGGGCAGAATCTTGAGTTGTTGCTGTAGCCGCAGCATTTTTGATGCCTACAACCTGTCCAGATTCTTCACTGAAGACGCCAGGAGCAATTTCCGTACCAGCTACAATCAAGTCACCCGCTTTGACTTTTGCTGGGGCACTAGTATTCACTGTTATAGTATCGCTTGGACGCAAGACTAAACAACGGCGTACTGTTTCTGTACCTTTCTGGACGCCCCGCACAATACCCCCTTCTTTACACAAGATTTGGGTACGGGCGACGACTGCACCAGGGGCGATGGTTAATCCATCTTGTACTTCCAGGGAAGTTTGAGTACTACCTTGGGTAGCATCAGCCGTGATATCGCGACGAATTACCAAGGATTCCAAAATTACCAGCTGTAAGCGCTGAACTTCTGAGTTGTCTGGATCGGGTAGTAATTCAATATCGGCGGCTAAAGGAGAAGCGTTGTGGTCTTGTTCGCCTTCTTGCTCGATTTCCAATACTAGTTGGGTACGTAGCAGTTCTACCCCTTCCACAGACTTGACACGTTCAGAATCTTTGTAAGGTAGTCTTTGTACTGCCCGCAATTGAATTGAACGTCCAGTTTGTTGACTCACTGATGTAGTAGAAGGTACATCAGGATTGCTGGGAACGGCAAACTCTACTACAGGACGGCTTAATAAAGCAGGCCCTTCGGGAGACTCTACATACTGGATGTAGCGCAATTCGGTGGCGACTGTACCTTGGAATTCCTCACCAGGTTGAATAAAGGTGTTATCTCTACCGATGACTGCTTCGGGATCGTCTACCATCAGCAGTTCACCTGGTTTAATTACGACTTCCCGCAAGATGTCGTTTTTCTGGGTAACTTCAATCACACCACTGTTTTGGCAGAAGATATCCCTGACAACTTCTGTACCAGCTTCGACAAATTGTCCGTCTTCTACCAGTAACAAGGAGATATCTTTGTTAACTTCGTGGGTTTCTTCGGGAATCCACAACAGGGTACCTCCCTGTACCACTTCATAACCCAGCTTGGCTTTACCTTTTTTCTGAACTTCAACGCCAGCGAATTTCAGGAAGCCCCCGGTGGTGGTGCGATAGCGGTCATCAATTAATTCCGCTACTACTTGACCATTTTGCACTTTTGTGCCTGGGGTAGCTCTGAGGTTAAATACTTGGTTATTACCAGTGGAAACTAGGTAGCTGTTGCGTCCTTGGGAACTTTGAACGGTAACTGTGGCTTGGTCTAAGACTACAGAAGCGGTAATAATTTCAATTTCTCTGGTACTCTTACCGGGAGTAGCTTCTGGTAGGCGGACTGTACCACCGTGTAGGGTTGTGAGTTTGGTTTCTGCGAGTACGCCATTGGAGGCGATCGCATCTCCATTTTTCACTACCAATTCTGCACCAGGTGGCAGGTTATACACTTCCCCAGATAAAATCCAAATCAATCCACCGCGTGCGGCTGTAGTGGTGGTGTTGCCTTGGCGGTCTGTTTTTTGCTCGGGGACAACTTCGGCAAATTGGACTTCACCTGCTAAGTCAGTGGCTACATCTTTTACCGCTTTTTCCGTATTCGCACGGGTTGTCCGTCCACCAAGGGCGACTTCTGCAAGTAACTGCCCAATTTTTACCTGCTGACCATCGGTGATGTATAGTGTGGAACCTTGGGTAACATTAATTTCTTGGTTTCCGCCTGTGCTATCAGCACTATCTTTTTTCGGTTCCAAGACAATTACGCCGTTGGCTTCGACAAATAAAGCATCTTCACCGTGGCGGGTACGGTAGGGTCTGGTGCGTAATTTCCTGGGTAGGCGGATAGTACCATCGGTTTTGGAACGTACTTGTTGGGCGACTTCCCCGGTAAATACACCACCTGTGTGGAATGTCCGCATGGTTAGCTGAGTACCAGGTTCACCGATACTTTGAGCGGCGATAATTCCCACAGCTTCGCCCAAGTCCACCATTTTGGCATGGGCTAAACTCCAGCCGTAGCAATGTTGACATACGGAACGGGCTGCTTCACAAGTCAGAGGCGATCGCGCGAGGACTTCAGTTACCCCAGATTTTTGAATTTTTGCCGCCAATTCATCGGAAACTGGGGTATTACGCGGGGCTATCACTTCTTTGGTCTTAGGATCTAGCACATCTTCCGCTATTACCCGTCCATGTAGACGTGTAGCTAGGGGAATTTTTGTTTTGCCACCTTCTACCATTGCCCGAATGGGAATACCTCTGGTAGTACCACAATCAAATTCGCGGATAATCACATCCTGGGATACGTCCACCAGACGCCGGGTGAGATAACCAGAGTCAGCCGTCCGTAAGGCTGTGTCTACCAAGCCTTTCCGCGCACCATAAGAAGAAATAATGTATTCGGTGACGGTGAGTCCTTCACGGAAGTTAGTTTTGATGGGTAAGTCAATAATTTCCCCTTGGGGATCTGCCATCAGTCCCCGCATCCCTACTAACTGCCGGACTTGGGAGATGTTACCCCGTGCGCCGGAGAATGCCATCATGTATACGGAGTTGAGGGGATTGGTCTTTTTAAAGTGAACGACTACCTCATCTTTCAGGGCTTCACTGGTACCGTTCCAGGTATCAATTACTTTTTGGAAGCGTTCTACTTCTGTAATTTCACCACGTTGATAGCGGGCTTCTGTGGCGCGAATTTCTTCTTCGGCAGCTTCCAAGAGCGATCGCTTAGAAGGTGGTACCATCAAATCGTCTACACTGATAGACACCCCTGCCCTAGTAGCATAGCGAAATCCCAAGTCTTTCAATTTGTCCGCCATCACTGCGGTACGCGCCGTACCATAATTTACAAAGGCCCAAGAAATCAAATTTCTCAATTGACCTTTATCAACTACGCGATTGCGAAAAACTGCCTTTTCGTTAGTCATTAGTCAATAGTCCTTAGTCAATGGTCAATGGTCAGTAGTCAGTAGTCAGTAGTCAGTAGTCAGTAGTTAAATACTTTTGACTTTTGACTTTTGACTTTTGACTTTCTAACTAGCTAGTGCTTCTTGAATTGCCTTGTTGTAAATCACGCGACCTGGCGTCGTGCGGACATACTGAGACAACAAATTCCCTTGGGCATCTTCTCTGACTCGGCGGTATTTATACAGCAGAGTCCGGGTACCATCGGTATTTTCTGTAACTTCTAGCGCTTCTGTATCTGGCCCGTCTGATTCGACTTCACCATCAAACCGCACGTAGATATAGGCGTGTAAGTCAATTTGCTCTTGCTGGTAAGCCATAATTACATCATCGAGAGAAGCAAAATACCGTCCCGCCCCTTTGGTAGCACCTGGGTTTTCTGCGGTTAGGTAATATGCTCCCAAAACCATGTCTTGGCTGGGTGTGATAATTGGCTTACCGGTTGCTGGCGACAAGATATTATTAGAAGCCAGCATTAATAATCGGGCTTCTGCCTGACTTTCTAAAGACAGGGGGACGTGTACCGCCATTTGGTCACCGTCAAAGTCAGCGTTAAATGCTGGACAGACTAAGGGATGGAGTTGAATCGCTCTACCTTCTACCAAAATTGGCTCGAATGCCTGAATCCCTAAGCGGTGCAGTGTTGGTGCCCGGTTTAGTAGTACTGGGTGTCCTTCAATCACTTCTTCCAGTACGTCCCATACGCTGGGGTCATTACGGGAGATCAGTTTTTTCGCAGCTTTGATATTATTGACCATCCCGCTACGAATTAAGCGATTGATCACAAAGGGCTGAAATAGCTCAATCGCCATTTCTCTGGGTAAACCGCATTGGTGGATATTTAATTTTGGCCCCACCACAATTACAGAACGACCGGAGTAGTCAACCCGTTTACCTAACAAGTTTTGCCGGAAACGTCCTTGCTTACCTTCAATAATGTCCGATAAGGATTTCAAAGGACGGTTATTGGCACCGACTACGGTGCGTCCCCGGCGTCCGTTGTCAATTAAAGCATCTACTGCTTCTTGCAACATCCGCTTTTCGTTGCGGACAATAATTTCTGGTGCCAAAATTTCTTGGAGGCGTGCCAGACGATTATTGCGGTTAATTACCCGACGATACAAATCATTCAAATCGCTGGTAGCAAACCGACCGCCATCCAGTTGCACCATTGGGCGTAAATCTGGGGGAATTACCGGGATCACCGCCATTACCATCCACTCTGGTTTGGAACCAGTAGCGATGAAGTTGTCAATTACCCGTAGGCGTTTAATTAACTTTGCCCGCTTTTGTCCTTTAGCCGTGCCAATTTCTTCCCGCAGGCTTTCGGCTTCTTGCTCTAAATTAATATCAGCTAGTAAGTGCAACAGTGCTTCAGCACCAATACCTACTTCTACGCCTTGTAGTTGGGAATCTTCACTATAAATTTGGTCTTCAATTTCCAGCCACTGGTCTTCACTCAATAGCTGTTTATAAGTTAAAGTTTCCGCATTGCCTGGGCTAAGAACAACATAAGAGTTGAAATAGACAATTTGTTCTACATCCCGCAAAGGCATATCTAGCAGGATGGAAATATAGCTAGGAATCCCTTTGAGATACCAAACGTGAGCTACTGGTGCTGCCAGCTTGATATATCCCATGCGGTGACGCCGCACTCGTGATTCTGTAACTTCTACACCACAGCGTTCACAAACAATACCTCTGTGGCGCACTCTTTTATATTTACCGCAGTGACATTCCCAGTCTTTTGCTGGGCCAAAAATGCGTTCGCAGAATAAACCGTCCATCTCTGGCTTGAGAGTCCGGTAGTTAATAGTTTCTGGTTTGGTAACTTCACCAACAACTTGACCGTTAGGTAAGGTGCGTTCGCCCCATTGCCGAATGCGTTCTGGTGATGCCAAGCCGATTTTTACGTAGTCAAACTGATTGGTTTGGGCGTTTCTCATACTTAAGTGCTGAGTTTTGAGTTATGAGTATATTTAGTTTTTTGTTGAAAATTGGGCATGGGGCATTGGTGATTAGTCATGACTACCTCCCCTAGCCCCTAGCCCCTAGCCTCTATTCATCATCTTCCAGTGATTCACGGGAAAGAGATTCATAGGTTGGTCGCGGTGGTGTGCGTCTGGCTGATTGGTCTGCCATTAAATCGACTTCCACATCTAAGGAACTGCCATCTGCTTGGGTTTCTACTTTGTGGACGGCAATATCTAAACCTAAGGATTGCAGTTCTCGCATCAATACCTTAAAGGACTCTGGCGTTCCTGGTCGAGGAATTGCTTTACCTTTAACAATGGCATTGAGCGCTTCATTCCGTCCCTGCATATCGTCAGATTTAACAGTCAGCAATTCCTGCAAGGTGTAAGCTGCACCAAAGGCTTCCAATGCCCACACTTCCATTTCTCCGAAGCGCTGACCACCTTGTTGAGCTTTACCACCCAAGGGTTGCTGAGTAACCAAGGAGTAGGGGCCTGTAGACCGGGCGTGAATTTTGTCATCCACTAAATGCACCAGCTTCAGCATGTAAGCTACACCCACGGTTACCGGACGGTCGAAGGGTTCGCCTGTACGTCCGTCAAATACCATGATTTTGCCTGGGTTATCAGGGTTGTATAACCAATTCTTGCTGGTTTCATCCCTTGCTTCTTGCAATTTGCCATGTACAATCCGGCGCGATGACTCTTCCCCATACATTTCGTCAAAGGGAGTAATCTTAAACCGCACGCCCAAGTTTTGACCAGCCCAGCCTAATAAACATTCAAATACCTGTCCGACGTTCATCCGGCTGGGTACGCCCAAGGGGTTGAGAACAATGTCTACTGGAGAACCATCTGGTAAGTAAGGCATATCTTCCAACGGCAATATCCGGGAAATAATCCCCTTGTTACCGTGGCGTCCTGCCATTTTGTCGCCGACTTGAATCTTGCGTTTCTGCGCTACGTACACCCGGACTACCATGTTGGCTCCTGGTGGGAGTTCGTCCCCTTGTTCGCGGGTAAATAAACGCACATCGACGACGCGACCTTTTTCACCGTTGGGCACTCGCAGAGAGTTATCGCGCACATCCCGTGCTTTTTCACCGAAAATCGCCCGCAGTAGTTTTTCTTCTGGGGGTTGGTCAGATTCACCTTTGGGTGTAACTTTACCAACTAAGATATCCCCAGCTTCTACCCATGCACCAATGCGAATAATTCCTTGTTCGTCTAGTTGGCGTAAAGCATCTTCCCCAACGTTGGGAATTTCTCGCGTAATTTCTTCAGGGCCTAGTTTTGTTTGTCTGGCCTCAATTTCATATTTTTCAATGTGAATTGAGGTGTAAACATCATCCTGAACTAATCTTTCAGAAATTAAAATCGCGTCTTCGTAGTTGTAGCCTTCCCAAGGCATGTAGGCAACGACGATATTTTGACCAAGTGCTAATTCTCCACCTTCTGTGGAGGAGCCATCAGCTAATACCTGACCGGCAACTACACGCTCGCCTATCCGGACTAGGGGTTTTTGGTTGAGGCAAGTATCTTGGTTGGAACGCTGATACTTGGAAAGGGTGTATTTAATTTCAGTTGTGGTGTTTTTGACCCGGACACGGATTTCTGTGGCATCAGCATAAACCACATCGCCATCGGTACGGGAGACGATTACCATCCCGGAGTCTCTTGCACCTTGGGCTTCTAGTCCTGTGCCGACTAAGGGACGTTCTGGCTTGAGCAAGGGTACTGCTTGCCGTTGCATGTTGGAACCCATCAGCGCCCGGTTAGCGTCGTCATGCTCCAGGAAGGGAATCATACTAGTAGCTACCGATACAATTTGTACTGGTGATACTGCTACATAGTCCACCTGTTCTGGGGTGGTGGTGGAGAATTCCTGACGATAGCGTACTGGTACTTGAGGCCCAATAATCATGCCATTTTCATCAACAGGAATGTCACCAGGAGCAACGCGCAAGTCGTCTTCTTCATCGGCTGTCATGTATGCTGGCGTCAGGTCAAACCTTACCCGACCATTTTCCACCGGTCTAAAGGGTGTTTCTAAAAAGCCGTATTGGTTTACCCGCGCATGGGTGGCTAGAGAGCCAATCAATCCCGCGTTGGGGCCTTCTGGGGTTTCAATGGGACAAATCCGTCCGTAGTGGCTGGGGTGAATATCCCGGACTGCAAACCCGGCTCTTTCTCTAGTTAAACCGCCAGGGCCTAGAGCAGATAGACGGCGTTTGTGAGTCAGTTCTGCTAGGGGATTGGTTTGATCCATGAACTGACTTAATTGGCTGGAGCCGAAGAATTCTTTAATTGCAGCTACTAGGGGTTTGGGGTTAACTAGGGAAGCTGGGGTGAGAACTTCAGCATCGGATACAGTCATCCGTTCCCTAATGATTCTCTCTAGGCGGTTTAAACCTACCCGGACTTGGTTTTGCAGCAATTCACCGACACTTCTGACTCGGCGATTACCCAAGTGATCAATGTCATCGATGTTACCGATGTCATATTCTAGGTTAATCAGGTAGTCTACTGCGGCTAAGATATCCCCAGGAGTTAAGACGCGCATGGTGTCGGGAACCGACAGCCGTAATTTTTTGTTGAGCTTATAACGTCCGACACGCCCTAAATCGTAACGTTTGGGGTCGAAGAATCGCGAATCTAATAGCTGTTGTCCACCTAAGACTGTGGGTGGTTCACCAGGACGCAATTTGCGATATAACTCCATTAGGGCTTCTTCTTCCGAAAATTGCCCTTCTTTTTCAATGGTTTTTTGGAAGTACTCAGGATGGCGTAAGGCATCAAAGATTTCGTTATCTGATAAACCTAGAGCTTTTAAAAGTACTTGGGCTGAGAGTTTGCGGGTTTTATCAATCCGTACCCACACGAGATCGTTACGGTCTGTTTCAAATTTTAGCCATGCGCCCCGGTTAGGAATTAAGCTGGCTGAATAGGTACGGCGACCGTTTTTATCAATTTCTGATTTGTAATAAACTCCAGGCGATCGCACAATTTGGTTGACGATCACTCGCTCGGCTCCGTTAATAATAAAGGTGCCGCGATCGGTCATCAAGGGCAAATCGCCAATAAATACTTCTTGTTCTTTGATATCCCCGGTTTCTTTGTTCAACAAACGTGTGGGGACGTACATTTGTACAGCGTATGTACTATCCCGCCGTTTGGCTTCTTCGACACTGTACTTTGGTTCTTTAAGTTTGTAGTTTTGACCTAAAAAGTGCAGTTCTAGTTTGCCGGTGTAATCTGTAATCGGACTAAAGGAGTTAAGTTCTTCTATTAACCCTTCTTCTAAAAACCAACGGAAGCTAGAACGCTGGATTTCAATCAAGTCGGGCAACAGAAAGGCGGGTTCCATATAATTTTCGTTCGTCATGCCTCTACCTTTGTCAACCTGGTTAAACTTACCATTGGACACTGCTTTTTGACGGTTCCCACCGCTAGCCAGTGTCCGTAGCTGTTTGGGAACTTCTCCTTAAACGCCACCTGCTAAACAGCAGGTACGGGCAAACGCAGAAATTAAAGCGGGAAAGTGCTATCTTGGCAAGCGGGAAAGTACTCCACTAAAAGTGACAATTATAACTAATAACCAGCTACTAGGTTGATTGCTCAAAAGTAGATGGTTGAGATAATCTGGAATTAAGTTGGCTTTTGTCACTTCTCCTCCCACAAGCGCGTTAATTAGCCGCCGCAGCTTTTTTCCTGTTTTGTTTTCAATACCCCTCTATATTTAGACTCACGGTGATATCCTAAAACTAAGGAACCGAGTGGCTCTGAATCGACTCTGGATTAGTATGGCTTTATCTTGGTGGGTGATACTCACAAGGCAATTATGTTTAACAGTTTTCTATAGATTAAATACGGAAAAGGTATTTTTCTCAAAGTGTCTAGCTCAACTCATGATTGTCAGTCTTGGCGATCGCGGCGATTACATCCGCTTGTAGAGATTAGGAGGATGGTCAACCCCAGCAAATAATTAGCTTAGACACCTTAAGGATGACTGCTTTGCGGGTAGCGATGGTCAAGTTAGTAACTGTGCAAAATCAATCTTAGGAGTTTTATTTTCCTTCCTTTATCATTATGGCGCAAGCAAAATGTTTTGGAGGAAATAATTTTAGCATATTTCCATCCTCCAAGGTGTTTATTTTTTTGTACACAGCCAACTACACTTAAATGTACACCTTATAGTACCAGACTAAATAAGTCGCAGGCATTTTGGGTGGTTTGGGCGGCGATCGCTTCTACCGTCTGTTTACGCAGTTCGGCTATACTCTCTGCTACATAACGGACATAAGCCGGTTCATTGCGTCCTGTACCTCGTTTGGGGACGGGAGCGAGGAAAGGACAGTCTGTTTCAATTAGCAAGCGATCGCTCGGTACCATTGCGGCGGTAGCTTGGATTTGCTTGGCATTTTTGAAGGTAACTGTCCCGCTAAAACTTATGTAGAAGCCTAAATCAATGAACCATTGAGCTTCTTCGGGCGTTCCACCCCAACAATGCATTACACCCCGCACTCGTTCGCCTTTTTGTTCTCGCCATTTTTGCAACACTTCTCTTACCTGTGCGGCTGCATCGCGGCAGTGGATAATTACAGGTAAATTCAGTTCATAGGCGATCGCTAATTGCGCTTCAAACACCATGCGCTGTTGCTCATAGTTGTCTGCTTTACAAAAATCCAGTCCCATTTCCCCCATAGCGACTACTTTGGCATCTGATTTCGCCAATGTGAGAATTTCATCGGCTGTTCCATCAGTCCATTGTTTAGCATCGAGAGGATGTAACCCAACGGCAAAGCTGAGTTCGGGAAACTCGCGTGCTATGGCTTGGATACTGGCAAATTCTGCTGGTTCGACGCATGAATGTATTAAATGCACTACACCTGCTTCTTGCCATCGCGATCGCACTGCTGCTAAATCTTGCTGAAAAACGTCAAAGTTGATGTGAACGTGAGTGTCAATTAGCTGCATTTTTGTTTTAGAGTCATTAGTCATTAGCCATTAGTCATTAGTAGCAGACTAATGACTAAATGATTTGGGACTACTGTGCCGTTTGTGTAAGTGGTTTGAGTTTACGAGCCAATCTTGATTTTTTCCTGGCTCCATTATTGGGATGAAGCACACCTCGCTTAACGGCTTTGTCGATTTTGCTGTAAGCCTCAGCTAATCGCTCCTGTACTTGTTGCTTTAATTCGGGAGTGGGATTAGCAGCATAGACTTCTACTGCATTCACGTACTTCTTCATCAGCGTATTGACAGCTGATTTATATGATTTATTACGCAGCCGATTGCGCTCTGCAATATGGGCGCGTTTGAGAGCAGACTTTGAATTCGCCACAGTCAGTTCCAGAAAGACTATTAATATGTACACACACTACTAGATTTACTAATATAGCATCCATATTGCCAATGTTAAGATTTCCCAAAAAAATATTGTGGGGCATGGGGCATGGGGCATTGGGCATGGGGCATGGGGCATGGGGCATTGGGCATTGGTTCAGTTACCATTTCTCCCCCTTCCTTGTCCCCCTTATCTCCCTGCTCATCTGCAACAGATAATTGGCAACCTATTAACAACACTGGGAGTATCAAAAAAATCCAGGTTAAGCTAGAGAAGGGAATTAGACTCACCTCGGTACCTGTTTAGGTAAAGAGCAAGATTAATTCTCAGGCGGGTATATTCTAATTTTGGCATTGTGCTTACTCCATGCTGCGAATTATTACTCAGCAGGCAGACGTCAGAGCAGAACTACAACGGATCTGCGATCGCACCCATGACGAACACGTACTTCATAAAGAAGCCACGGTGCGGGAAGTGTTGCAAGCGGTGAAACGCCAAGGCGACAAGGCTGTATTGCATTACACAGATGAATTTGACAACCAAACTCTCAAGCAGGAGGAACTGCGGGTTACAGGCTCAGAATTGGATGCGGCTTATCAGCAGGTGTCTCAGGAGTTGATTGCGGCGATTCGGTTAGCTAGCCAAAAAATCGAAGCTTTTCATCGTCAGCGAGTCCCGAAAAACTGGGTTAACTTTGCTGATGATGAGGTGGTGTTGGGCAAACGCTACAATCCTGTAGATCGGGCGGGTTTATATGTCCCTGGTGGGCGTGCTGCTTATCCCAGTACTGTACTGATGAATGCCATTCCGGCGAAAGTGGCTGGTGTACCGCGAATAGTCATGGTGACACCTCCAGGGGCAGGTAAAGCAATTCCTCCGGCTGTGCTAGTAGCAGCCCAAGAAGCCGGGGTACAGGAAATTTACCGAGTCGGGGGAGCGCAAGCGATCGCGGCTTTAGCTTACGGTACGGAAACGATTCCGAAAGTTAATGTCATTGTAGGCCCTGGTAATATTTATGTCACCCTGGCTAAAAAACTTGTCTACGGTAGCGTCGGGATTGATTGCCTATCAGGGCCGAGCGAAGTGCTAATTATTGCCGATGAAACCGCAAATGCCGTACATGTAGCTGCGGATATGCTAGCCAGAGCCGAACACGATCCAATGGCGGCGGCGGTTCTGCTGACTACGGATGCGGCTTTAGCGAAAAATGTCCAAGTAGCTGTGGAAAGACAATTAGTAGATCATCCCCGACGGATTGACACGGAAAAAGCGATCGCTCACTATGGGTTGATTGTGATTGTCGAATCTCTCAAAGCAGCCGCAGAACTGACTAATGAATTTGCTCCCCAACATCTGGAATTAGCAATTGCCGAGCCTTGGGAATTTCTCCCACAAATTCGCCATGCTGGGGCAATTTTCTTAGGAGATGCTACACCACCAGCCGTAGGACAATATTTAGCAGGCCCCAACCATACCTTACCAACTTCGGGGGCTGCCCGTTATGCTTCAGCCTTGAGTGTGGAAACTTTTCTTAAACAATCAAGTATAATTCAATACTCCCAAACTGCATTGCAAAAAGTGGCTGGGACAATTGATATTTTAGCATCAGTGGAGGATTTACCCTCCCATAGCGATTCTGTCAGACGGCGAATTCAGCATGAAGAGTGATTGAGAATGGTGAATTTTTGCTGATGATTTGCGAGAAAATCACCCATTAGATGCAAAATAAAAGCTTGGGAAATTGAGTATGATATAAACTCATAATCCGCGTACCGTAGGGCATACGGAAACGTACCTTGAAATAGGTAAACGCTTGGGGAGTAGTCCATCAAAAGGACAACTAGATAGTGAGTGATATTCTAGTAAGTCCGGACTAGACATAATCGTGTGAGACCTTAGTAGGGAGCAATCCTCAAAGGGCAGTGATTAGCCCAAGAATCCCCGCACCTGGCTTTCGCGAAGTGCGTGGAAATGTCAATTAAGGGGTCTACTCTTGAGGAGACGAGAGCGGTGTTAAAAAATATCTTGGTAGCTCTAGACGGTTCGGAAATATCAGAGCGAGTAATTGAGACTGTAAAAGAGTTGGTGCTGGCTCCAGATAGTAAAGTTATTCTTTGCCATGTTTTTGCACCGCCAGAGTTAGAGATGGATTTACCTGCAGATCGGCCTCATGCGGATTCACCAACATTGTCTTATTTTTATATTGAAAAACAACTGCAATCTTATCAAGAAAGTTTACCTGTACCCAGCCAATTAGAATTAGTTACTGGCTATGCAGCAGACGAAATTATTCGCTTGGCTAATATTTATCAGGCTGATTTGATTGTCATTGGTAGTCGCGGCTTAACAGGAATGAAGCGAATTGTTCAAGGTTCTGTTAGCAGTCAAGTGGTTGAAGAAGCTAATTGTTCTGTATTAGTGGTTAAGCCAACTTAAGTAGTTTGGTGTAATTAAAGATAACTAGTTAAGGTGGTCATTGCTCGTTAGTCATCTGTCATTGGTAAGAGTTGTAATACCAATTTAATATCAAGACGCGCGTAATTATATTGGAAGATATGGAACTGAAAAAACTCTGCGTACCTTTGCCTTGAAGAAAGGTAGAGTTTTGTGCAGCTTCACAAATAAATGGTATGAGAGCGAGCGAATTTAGGGACTTGCAAATAAAAAAATATACAACTATTTATTGTGGGGTGGGCGTCTCGCCCGCCCATAGTAAAAGGCGGGCAAGACTTCGGCGTGAGCGCTCAGTCGAACGCTGCCCACCCCACAAGATTGGATAATTTATTTCTTGGAAGTCCCTTAGCAAGACAAATAATACCAATTTAAATAGTTTTTGCGGCACATTAATATATTCTAGAGGGCATGGCAATGCCATGCCCCTACGGTCGCATTCTGTTTTAAAATTGGTATCAGTTGGTGTAAATAAACCCAAATATACTAAACATAACTAGGGTAGAAACGCTTACCAATGACAAATGACCAATGACAATCCCTACAGTTATATCTAATTGCACCAACTTACTTATTCTCAGATTTATGATTTGCTAGAAACTGACGCAAGCTTAATAAGCTGACAGTTTGTCCTATATTTAATGGTAATAGGGAGACTCCTTCTAGGCGTGACTGTACCCAACCTTCTCCCCAATACCATTCATGAAATCCATCAATTCCACCGCTAAGTAATAAGCGCAAACAGTTAGCTTTTGCCACCTTTACTTGATGATGAATTGCCACTGGGCCAGTCCAGGTGGTGAATTGAAAACCTGCTTGTAGTTCTTCTGGCATTCCTGGCGCGAAACGTTGTCCAATGAGCCATTTTTGTAATTGCGCTGGACGTAACAGGCTATCGTGAATTGCACTGGTTGAAGCTTCGATTTCGATTCGGAGTTGGCTTTGTTGAAAAGTACCTAGCATTTTTTTAGATGATAATTATTGTAGGTTTGTTATAATTTTATTATGGCAAATATTAAGTTAAAATTTTTGACTTATAATTAACAGACAGAATAATTAATCATTGATTTTTTCCTAATATTTACAGGGTATTTATGAACTCTGCTGCCACTAGCACTGCGACAAAAAATCTAAGTCATAGCAATTGTCTGGGAAGATGTAGTTGATGTTGAAAATCAGCCTCCTAGTACACATGAGACTCGCAGCAGCTTTGTGCAGGATATGACGCCAACAAGAGAGTTAGAAGAGTCATTTAATTACTTTGTGCAGGTTTATGCAAAATCGGGATGAGAGAAATTGGCAGTCTAGGAAATGGTTAAGTTTAGTTGAGATATACTAAGTTATACTAAATAAGGCTTTAATTTGCGACCCTCACAGCAGGGGCATTTAATAACATATTATTTGGTAAGGTTTTCATGGCGGATCAATTAATTCGCGCCACAGCAGCCGACGGTGGGATTCGAGCCGTAGGTGTAATTACTACGCGCCTCACTGAAGAAGCTAGACAGCGCCACAAACTTTCTTATGTAGCTACAGCTGCACTTGGACGGACAATGGCAGCTGGGTTGTTGATGGCTTCTAGTATGAAGCGAACTGGCTCTAGGGTCAATGTCCGTGTTAAGGGTGATGGGCCATTGGGCGGCATTTTAGTAGATGCGGGATTAGACGGTACGGTAAGGGGCTATGTTGGCAATTCATCTGTAGAATTACCACCCAATGCCAAAGGTAAGCTTGATGTTGGCGGTGCAGTGGGTAAGGGATTCCTTTACGTTGTGCGCGATATTGGTTATGGTTACCCTTACTCTAGTACGGTGGAACTAGTTTCGGGTGAAATCGGTGATGATGTGGCAAATTACCTGGTGAGTTCCGAACAAACGCCTTCGGCTGTAGTTTTGGGCGTGTTTGTGGGTGCAGGTGGGGTAACGGCTGCTGGGGGGTTATTGGTACAGGTGTTACCGAAAGCGGCTAGAGATGAAGCTTTAGTAGCCACTTTAGAATCAAGGGTAGCTAGCCTGGCTGGATTTACGCCGTTATTGCAAGCTGGTAAGAGTTTACCGACAATCTTGACAGATTTGTTGGGGGATATGGGGCTGACAATTTTCCCAGAAAACCAAATATTGCGCTTTCACTGTGGCTGTTCCTTTGACCGCATGTTGGGCGCATTAAAAATGTTGGGAGAAGCGGAACTACAAGATATGATCGTTAAAGATGATGGCGCTGAGGCAACTTGTGACTTTTGTGGTCAAGTTTACCAGGCCAGCAGCGATCAACTGGCTCAGCTGATTGTCGATTTGCAAACTGAATCTTCTGCTTCAGGATAAGAGTATAAAAGGGCACTAAAATTTTGCGTCTATTAGTGTATCTATGGAGATGATAAAAAAAGTAGCTTTTTAATGATGAGAAAGTTACTATGGCAACAATAGAATTATCGATCTATACAGATCGCTATTCAACTATTTTTTGGTGTGAGAGATGACAGAGCGGGATATTACAGACAGTTGGTCCCGAGGCAGAGCCAGAGATCAGGATGAAAGTCAGAGATTATCCGAAACAGAAAAATTCGGAGAAGCTCATTTATTTAATATTCCAGCGACTGGTTCTAACTCTAAGTCAGTGAAGCGGCAAACAGATCATAATTCCGAAGAATTACCTTTTAATAATCAATCCCAAAAAACTATTTCCCCCGATTTGATTCTTAGTAAATTGCCTCGCTGGATGCAAAATTGGGTGTTGTGGTTAGTATTATTAATGTTGGTTCCTGGGGGAATAGCTTTTTTGGCAACAGCGATGCTTTTAAAGTTGCCGGCAGCCCCCAATTGTCCGAAAATTTTCTGGCCTTTGGCGAGTGAGTCGGTGCGGCTACATTGTGCGCAGTTGGCGGCTTCTAAGCAAACTGTCACCGATTTGCTGCAAGCGATTAATTTGGTGAAGCAGCTGGGTAAAAACCATCCGTTACGTGGCGAAGCCGATCGCTTTATTGAAACATGGTCGAAGGATATCTTACAACTAGCGGATCAAAGTTTTCAAGCCGGAAACTTAGAAGAGGCGATCGCTACTGCGCAGAAAATACCTAGCGATGTACCTGTTTATAACAATGTAGAAGCACAAGTAGCAAAATGGCAATCAATTTGGTCAAAGGCTGAGGGAATTTATCAAGAAGCCGAAGCCGAATTGCGGCAAAGACATTGGCAATCAGCTTTTATGCTGTCTGCTAAATTGCTACGTGTGGATAATAAATATTGGGCGACTACTAAATACGATGAATTGAATCGGACAATTGCCACAGCTAGGGAAGATGGTGAGAAATTAGCAAAAGCTGATAATTTAGCTGAGAGTGGCGTTGCTGAGAAAATCCTCGAAGCCATCAAGCTAGCGGAATCAATTGGTCAAAATAGTTACCTGTATCAAAAAGCTCAAGAGTTAATTCCGGCATATGGGCGCAAAATGCTGGATTTAGCCCAGGCGAAATTAGATAAACGGGATGCAGATACAGCTTTAGATATAGTTAGACAAATTCCTGAAAATACAAAGCTGCAAACCGAGGTTGAAGACTTTATCAGCTTGGCTGAAGCCCAAAGAAGTGCTTGGATCGGGACGATTGATTCTTTACAAACAGCAATTTCCCAAGCGCAACAAATTGACCCGTCAAGGGCTGTGTATAACAAAGCACAACAGTTGATTGCTCGCTGGCAGTTAGAAATTGAAGATGTTGCTCATTTAGAAAAAGCGCGAACATTAGCTAGTCAAGGTTCTGTCACCGATTTAACAGCTGCGATCGCTCAAACTCAGCTGATTCCCAGAGGTAACCCCCGTGCTAGTGAAGCTAGACAAGAGGCGGGACGCTGGCAAGCGCAAGTTGAGACGATCCAAGATAGACCTTTCTTAGATCGGGCTGAACAGATAGCAATGCTGGAAGATATCAATTCTTTACAAGCTGCGATCGCTGAAGCGAGTCAAATCCGTAGTGGTAGGGCATTATCTTCTGAAGCACGGAGAAAAATTCAGAATTGGACGGCGAAGATCCAGCGCATTCAAGATCAGCCTTACTTAGATCAGGCGCGAGAACTAGCAGCTAGTGGTAATTTAGCGGGTGCGATTAGTGCGGCACAAAACATAGCTTCTTCGGGAAGGGCGCTTTCTGGCGAGGCTCAAGAAGCGATCAATGATTGGCGAGAGCAAATTCGCGCTAGAGATAACTGGCAAAAAGCCAGAACCGCAGCGCTGACGGGTACGCCGGATGCATTGGTAGAAGCAATCCGCCTAGCCCAACAGGTTCCCAGACGTAATGTCTTGCGGATGGATGCGAATGTTGCCATCGATCAGTGGAGTCAGCAATTGTTAGATATTGCCCGCACTCAAGGACAATCTGATATCTATAAAGGTATTGAGATTGCCAAGCTGGTTCCTAGAGGTAGTTCTGCTTATAGTGCTGCACAACAACAGATTCAGACTTGGCGAGATTTTCTCAATCCTGAACCCCAGCCAGCAACGCCGCCAACTTTGTCACCAACTTTGTCACCGTCACCTAGTAGCACGGAAACGCCAAATTGACGTTTGGAACAACTTAATATATTCTCTGGGGACACAAAATATTGTGCCCCTATTTTTTGCAATGATTTGTGAATAAAGGAGTGGGGACAAACAATTCAAAATTAAGAATTCAAAATTCAAAATTCAAAATTAAGAATTCTATTTAACTTTTGCCCAATGCCCCATGCCCCATGCCCCATTACCTATTCAATATTTGCCGCACTACTGTTAAGGCTGAGTAACTGACGCCGGCTGTGCCTTCGCCGGGGTGGGTGGAGTCGCCAACTAGCCAGAGATGCTCAATAGGCGTGCGATTGGCAAAACCAAAGGGGCCGAAGGTGGGGATGCGTTGTCCGATACCGCCAACGATACCGCGATCGCGTGCTGTGAAATTGGCAAAGGTACGGGGTGTGGCGGCTTCTTGGTGGATGATGGTTTCGGGTTTGAGGTAGAAGTATTGCCCTAAACGGGCGATCGCTTGTTCTGTATACTGCTGCTTCAATTCGGCGTAATTTTCGGTACGCCACCATCTCCGGGTATCTACGAATGAGGAAGCAATAATTGTGGCTTTACCTTCGGGGGCGCGTCCATCGCCGGGATGGCTGACGGAGACAAATAAAGAATTATTTTCGCCAATCGGCCCTTCGGCATTGTATAAAAATTGCAGGTGAGGTGGACAATCGGCAGGAATGGCGCTGGCGTCTACACCTAAATAGACAACAAATGCACCTGAAGCTGGGGGTAATTTGTCTACGCGCTGTTTATAACCTACTGGTGCTTGTTCCCCTAACAGCTGTACGAGGTTTTGCACTGTGACATTTGCAACTATATGATCGGCTGTTTCTGTCCAAACTTCGCCGCTTTGCTGGTTGCGAATGGTGACAGATTTGGCTTGATGATTTTCGACAGTAATTTTTTCGACGGTGTGACGCAGCAATAATTTACCGCCATCTCTTTCTAAGGATTCTACCAGGCGATCGCTTAAGACTTGCATACTACCCTGGAGGTGAAATAATCCTTGGGGTAGCTGGGATACACTTAACGCCGTAGCTGCGTAAAGTAAAGCTGTTTCTTCAGCGTTGACTTGGGAATACAGCTTGAGTTGTAAATCTAAGAAAGTTCGTAAGCGATGGTCATTACCTAATCCATATAACCGTAAAGCATCGCCGACGGTAAATAAAGTAAAGGGCACAGTAATTAATGTACTGGGGCGTACCGCTTGCGTGAGTTGCCACAAATCCCATAAACTGCGTGGCGGTAGCACCGGATCGCGTCCTTGGAATTCCCAGCTAGCTTGAAATAAGGTGGCTAACAACTGCCAAAATGGTTCGCTACCAGGAAATTGTTTTTGTCTTTCTTCCCGCCATTTTTCGCGATCGCGCCAGACGTTGATCGGTGTGGATTCGCCAGGAAGATAAACAGCGCAAGCCGGATCGCAAGGTGTCGCTTCTGGTAAATCTATGCCCAATTCTGAGAAAATTCGGTGATGAATTCCCCCAGGTTCTAAGCCGGCGACTTGGGTTGCTCCCACATCAAAGGTAAATCCTCGGCGTTTAAAGGTGGAAGCACAACCCCCAGGAACCAAAGCTTGATCGACAATTAAAACGCTGTAACCTTTATGGGCTAATAATGCGCCAGCAGTTAGCCCACCTATTCCCGCACCGACGACGATGACACGAGGCTGATTTTTGTTAACAGTTACACTGGGCATTGTTACGTTACTTTATATTTCTTAATATTATTTTTAATTTTAACAAAAGCCGGAGTGACTGGAAAAGATGAGGCGGAAATGCGATCGCGTCACCGTAAAGCATTAAAAATGTTTAGTGGTGCGTTTCGCCGCATGGAAGTCAATCAATTTTGGATTTTGGATTTTGGATTTTAGATTAACCCTATGCACGCCACTTGCTTTAATCCGGGAAACCCGTCCACCGCAGTGGCTTATGAATGCAGGGGCTTTAATTAAAAATTGTGGATTTTGGATTTATTCCATGAATTAATTCGCTTGCTTGGAACCCGTGCGCGATTCTTTAAATTTTGAATCTTCAATCCAAAATTTAAAATCTAAAATCTAAAATTCGATCAGGAATCGGAACTTTGTCAGAAAGATAAATTTAATTACAACCAACCTACTGATAAGTATTTCAAAACTATGTAACCCAAAAAACAAATGATTTACTGCTGAGGCTGGGCTAAAATAGTAACTCCTGATACATACACTTGCCAAATCCGCAAGTACTATTAAAAAAAACTTCACTCTCAATCAAGGGAGAGGCGTGTAGGTTGGTTGACTCTATTTTTTTATCCTCCGGTTGGGTTCCGTGAGGTGAGATGTTTGTGGGTAATTATCTGCTCTCAAGCAGTACGAGATTTGAAAGTGAACTCAAATAAGTAACAAAAATTATCCCACAAGGGTGATGCGGATATTGACAAAAATGTGCCAATATGCAATATATGCTTAACGCAAAGGAGTTTACCATGCAGCGACAAATGTGCTGGTTATCTGGTTTAGGTGATGATGGGGATAAGATTTTGCATTTGCAAACTGCACCCGGCCAACCGTGGCGTCCTTATACAGCTTGTAGAGAATATGCAGTTCCTGATTATAAAATACCAGGTGGTTCAAAAGGTTGGGCAACTTATCAAAAATTACTCAAAGCTGGTTGGACACTCATTCCTAGCTCTCGTGCCAATGAATTTGTTAACAATTTTTCAGACTCAATAATTCAAAATCAATAAGTCCACAGCGATTGAAAAATACTGTGGGCTTATATTTATAAATAGCTCAAAAACTGATTGGGGAACCTTCGCCCCAAGGATCGGCTGCTCTCTCTAAAGTCTTATCTGCTGTCACAACGATCGCATTTGCATTCCCCCAAGGAGTCGTCTCCTTGATGTTGTGTCCCCGGCGACGCAACTGTTGTAAAGTGACAGCATCAAAACCCCAAGGTTCAACTCGCAACTCATCGGGAAGCCACTGGTGATGTATGCGTGGCGCAGAAACTGCTGCACCAGCATCCATGCCATATACTAAAACGTTGAGAATAACTTTTGACATACTCCTCAGCCTAAAGGCGTGGGGATTCTGGGTTCAAACAACAGTTGCAGGCATAGCCCGTCTTACACTATCTCGCCCGACAGACAATGCCCTGCCTGTTTCCACAATTCTCTCAAAAAGCCGTCCTGAAAGCGGCGCACTGAGAGCTACACCCGAAGTGGACGGGGCTTTAGACCCAGGTTTTTGGTAAACTATCAGGGTGATGCCATCCTCAAGATTTTAAATCGGTGTCGCCAATGATGTTTAAAATCTGCAATAGATGTACCCCTCCCGATGAAGGTGGTGGCATTGAGCAGATTTTAGCTTGAGAAAATCGCCACATACAGGAGTACGCCAGATTGCTTTGTAAGCTTTTAAGTCTGCTAAAGTAATTAAACCACCGTTTTTTGCCATATCTGCTGCGATCTCTTAGGCAATGTTTCCAGGGTGCGTCCCAGTTTTTAAAACGCCCGCAGGCTGGAAGCCTGGGGCTATAAAGACGAAGCCTGCGGAGGCAGGCTTTGTTTGTGTAGCAATACCCTTCTAGGGTATTGATTAAAAAAGTGGGATGCTCTCATGTTTCCGGTATAAAAACTTTGGGGATTTTGCGCGATCGCTTCTAATGTCTGAGCAACTTGACTAGGGAAAAATACGCCCAGAGAAAAGACTGCGATGCCTACGGCAACCCCTTTGGGGAACGCTACTCGTTGATAGTTAGTAATAAGTTTCATTTTTCTGTAACTTTAATGATGTATTTTTCAGCGTATCTTTGGCAGTAAATTTTCTTATCATCTGTTATGTATGACAACGAGGTACACGCTAATTTGACGCATCAGGATTTACCAAAATTACACTAGAAGAATTCAGTTTTAATTTGGAAATTTGCAACCTTTAGCAATTACAAATGACAGCTATTTTTTACAAATACAGCAGATTTCAGGTAAATGAGGTACGCGCTTCGGGGCATGGCAGTGCCAGTGCCCCTACAATCAACGATATAATCTGTACTTCACTAACTGGCAATCTGCTGTATATATTTATATTTCTTGATTTATTGCTTACTCACAAATACAAAACCGCGAGTTTTACCTGAAGTAATATCATGTGTCGCCATTGCTTTCCATAACTCTTCTGCTTTTACCCAAACAGGCGGATATTTGTAACGAGAAACATCCAAAATTAAAAATCTATCTGTTTGTTGATTATATGCAGCTACAGGCGAAATATGACCGCCTCTTTCTTGCCCAATTGTTTTGCGTAAATAATTAACAATAATAAAATTACCCGGTTGTTGTAAATTCTCTGCGGCTAGTTTACGAAAGTTATCTAAACTAATATCAGAGCCATGATAGACTCTGACTTTGACACCATAACTTTGTAATAACCCACCTAACTGTTCTAAAGTCATACCTTTACGTGCAACATCTTCAGCCGAAATTACTTCTTTGGTTTTTTCATTGCTAAAAAAGTTTTCTTGGGTAAACACGCGATATGGTTTATATTGGGGGACTTCTGGTGCGGGAATTCCTAAACTATTCAGCACCATTACAATACTAGCTACGCCACAATAGGCTTGATTGTTTTGAGTAATAAACTGACTGCTGAGGGGAAAGAAATCTTCTCGCGCTTGGCTTTCAATTAATAATTTTTCTCCTTCCTTAGAATTGAAATTAATTAAATTAGGTGACAGTGTAAGAGTCTGGGCTAATGCATTACTGCCAGTCAAGCAAATACTTAGTAAAAGAAATTTAATAAATGATTTTAGTTTCATATTTTTAGCTTCACTCAGCTTAGATTAAAGTGCAGATTTAATATATTTAAACAAAAAAAATTACATACTTTATGAATAAATATAAAATAATTTATCATTCAATATAGCAAAAGGTATGATACTTGCGAGAAATAAAACTAATTATAATTTATAGAATGTTGCAAAATTCGCGTTTCAAAATCTTTTTTGCTGTCAGTGCGATCGCATTAATCTTTCAGCCCATCACACCACTTTTAGCTGCACCGCCACAACCAAATAATTCTCAACCTGCTACCGCTAGCCCTAATACAGTAAATCAAGCTAAATTAAAAGTCTATGGTGCGCCAAGAACGCGCGTGTCAATTGTGCAGTGGTATTTAGCAGAATTAAACATTCCTTATGACTATATTTCACTCAATTTCAGTGCTAACGAACACAAGCAGCCTGAGTTTTTAGCCATTAATCCTATGGGGAAAGTGCCTGCTATAGTTGATGGAAACCTGAAATTATGGGAATCTGGGGCAATTTTGCTCTATTTAGCTGATAAATACAATCAATTACCTAATTCCTTAGAAGAACGCGCCAAAATTACCCAGTGGGTGATTTTTGCCAATGCTAGCTTGGGGCCTGGTTTATTTTTAGCAGATAGGCGAGAAAAAGAAATGCCAACTTTACTCGCGCCACTGAATCAAATTTTGCAGACACAGCCTTTTATCGCTAGTAATAAATTGACTGTGGCAGATATTGCAGTTGCTTCCTACTTACACTACGCTAAATTGCTTTTATCATTAGACTTTAGGAAATATCCTGCGGTTGTCGCTTATCTTGATAGAGTTAGTGCTAGACAACCATTTAAAGATACTCTGGGTAAACGTTAATTTTTGATTTTACAATCAAGAATGGCGATCGCAGGGCACAATAAAAACAAACCACAGCGATTTTTTACGCTACCATGAGCTACTGCCTTAATCCCCATTGTCCAAAACCAGAAAATGCTAATGATGCTAAGTTTTGCTTAACTTGCGGTTCTAAGTTACTCCTCAAAGAACGTTACCGCGCAATTAAACCCATAGGACAAGGTGGTTTTGGGCGTACTTTCTTGGCGGTGGATGAAGATAAACCCTCAAAACCACGTTGTGTAATTAAGCAATTTTACCCCCAAGCCCAAGGCACTAATAATGTGCAAAAAGCTGTGGAGTTATTTAACCAGGAAGCTGTGCAGTTAGATGAATTAGGACAGCATCCGCAAATTCCTTCATTACTGGCATATTTTACCCAAGAAGATAGACAGTATCTCGTCCAAGAATTTATTGATGGCAGAAATTTAGCGCAGGAATTAGTCGAACAAGGCGCATTTAATGAAGTGCAAATTCGCCAGTTACTTAACGATTTATTGCCAGTATTGCAATTTTGTCATGCTAGACAAGTAATTCACCGCGATATTAAACCAGAAAATATTATTTTACGCAGTAGCGATCGCAAATTAGTTTTAGTAGATTTTGGAGCTTCTAAATCTGCTACCAGTACCGCCCTCAACCGCACAGGTACAAGTATTGGTAGTCCCGAATATGTCGCCCCAGAACAAATTAGAGGAAGGGCTATTTTTGCTAGCGATATCTACAGTTTAGGTGCAACTTGTGTGCGACTCTTAACAGAGCGATCGCCTTTTGATTCTTATGATGTAAATAGCGATACTTGGGTTTGGCAACAATATTTGAAAACTCCTGTGAGTCATGAATTAAGCTTAATTCTCAATAAAATGTTAGCCAGTATTCCTGTGCGTCGCTATCAAACAGCAGATGAAGTTCTCAACGATTTGCAAAAGTTACCATTAAACGCCACACCAGCAACATCAGTTAAAGCTGTTACTATCTCACCATCTACACCTCAACCTGTGATTCCTCCAAAATCTAACAGTCAAATTGATAAAGAATTAGAAGAAATGAAAACATTATTTTTAGGTGGCAATAAACAGCCTAAAAATCCAGTCAATCCACCAAATTCTAATCCTCAGTCTACTACTAAAAGTATTATTGATGATGAATTAGAAGAATTGAAAAATAAATATTTAGGTCAAAATAATATCTAATAGTGTTTGCAGCACATCAATATAATTTAGAGGGCATGGCATTGCCAGTGCCCCTACCATTTATCGCGCAATACAGTTCAGTTAGCGCCAAAAACCATAAACTGTGTAGGTTGGGTTGAGGAACGAAACCCAACATTTTCAGGGGTTTGTTGGGTTTCACTTCGTACCCTACGGGAAGCAAGCTACAACCCAACCTCCAATTATCCTTAACTGAACCGTATTGATTTATCGCATTCTTTTTTCAAATTGGTATTATAAAAACCATAATTAAATAGAGAAACCCAACTTTTCAAATAAGTCGGGTTTCTGGAAAAAGTGAATTGACTGAGGCTTCAATAAACTCACCAATTAGATGTGTTTGTCTCATCCCAAATTTGCAAAGATAACTCTTTAAGATAATTTAATCCACTTTGAATTTGGGCATCTGTTCCTTGCAATTCTAAGTCAAACCAACCATCACCAACAGCATTAGCTCCCAAAATTGCCGCAGTAATATTCACTACTAAACCATAATCAGAAACTAATTTAGAAATTACAGGTTCTTGGTGATAGTCTTTAGGAATTCTTAATCTGATTCGTTTATTGGTATTAGTCATTATGAAGAGACGCGATGAATCGCTTATAATTGTCATTTGTCATTATGAAGAGACGCGATGAATCGCGTCTGTACAATTGTCATTTTTATTTCTTTTGTGATCCTGCTTGTCTTCCTTCCCTTTCTTCATCTGCAACTCATTCCACATCTTTAATGCGGGTTTTGCGTTCTAAAATTTCTTTTAATACCAAGGTGACGACTGCTAGCAGCGCTAACAATACAGCAGCAGAGAAGGCGGCTTCGGTTTCATACTGTTTGTAAGCATCTTCAACAAACAGTGGTAAACTCTGGGTTTTATCGGCAATATTGCCAGATACAACGGAAACTGCGCCAAATTCACCCATTGCTCTGGCGTTGGTTAAAATTAAGCCGTAGAGTAAACCCCAGCGAATACTGGGTAGGGTGACGCGCCAAAAAGTTTGCCATTCATTTGCGCCAAGTGTTCTGGCGGCTTCTTCTTGATCCTTGCCAAATTCTTCTAAGACAGGAATGACTTCTCTGGCGACAAAGGGCATACTAACGAAGGCTGTAGCCAGTACCATTCCCGGAAAGGCGAAAATAATTTGGATATCATTTGCTTGTAGCCAAGGCCCAAACCAGCCATTTCGCCCGTAGAGGAGGACAATCATCAATCCGGCGACTACGGGGGAGATGGAGAAGGGAAGGTCAATAATACTTAAGACTACAGCTTTACCAGGGAAATTATGACGCGCGATCGCCCAAGCTGCACAAAGTCCAAAAACTGCATTGATGGGGACAGATATCAGCGCTAGTAATAATGTCAGCCAAGCTGCATGAAGAAACGCTGGTTTGGCTAAGTTGGCGAAAAAAGGGCCTACACCTTTAGCGAAAGCTTGGACAAATACATTGATTGCTGGGATATATTGCACCAAAGCTAAATAAGCGATCGCGATCGCAATTAACAGTGTCGGTACCCAACTTTTAGTTTGTTTTGGCTTGATTGTACTTTTCTCTGACTTAGAGGAGTGAAGACTTGGCTCATTTACTGTCATATCTTCTTGACCAGGCTTGTAAGAAATTAATCGCTAGCAGTAGCACTAAGGAAATTGCTAATAACACTACACCAATTACAGTTGCACCAGAATAGTCATACTGTTCTAGGCGTTGAAAAATTAATACAGGTGCAATTAAATCTTGGAAAGGTGTATTAGACGAGATAATGACGGTAGAGCCATATTCCCCAACTGCACGGGAAAAACCCAAGGCTACACCAGTTAAAATTGTCGGGAATAAAGGCGGTAAAATCACTTTCCAAAAAGTCTGCCATTGAGAAGCACCTAAAGACCAAGCTGCTTCTTCTGTTTCATGTTCCATTTCTTGCAGTACAGGTTGCACTGTGCGCACCACAAAGGGAAGGGAAATAAAAATCATCGCTACCCAAACACCCAAACGGGTAAAAGATACCTTAATTCCCAGGGGTGCTAATAGCGAACCAATCCAGCCATTATTACTGTACACCGTTGCCAGTGTTAAACCTGCTACTGATGTTGGCAAGGCAAACGGTAAATCTACGGTAGCGTCAATAATTCGCTTGAAGGGGAAATCGTAACGTACCAAAACCCAAGCAATCAGCGTACCAAATACCCCATTGAGCAAAGCCGCAGATAGTGAAGTAACGAATGTGACATTATATGTTGCTAAAGCAATCTCACTAGTTGCGATCGCCCAAAATTTCGCTGGCGGTTCCGTACTCGCTTTGAGAAACATCGCCGCGATGGGGATGAACAACATCAATGTCAGATATACCAAAGTAATGCGCCAAGTCCAGGGAATCCGACCCAATTTTTCGAGGAATTCCTTCCAAATGGGAGTTTTACTGTCAGCTTCTACAGAAGGGGATAGAGTCATAGTTAAGAGTCAAAAGTCAAAAGTCAACGGTCAACAGTCAACAGTCAACAGTCAACAGTCAACAGTCAACCATTGACCATTGACCATTGACTAATTATCTATTTCTTTGCAGCTTGAATCTTATCGAAAATTCCGCCATCAGCGAAAAATTTCTTATCGATTTCTCCCCAACCACCAAAGTCTTGGACTGTACCTAAAGTTTTGACTTTGGGGAATTTATCGGCAATTTCTTTAGTGTTGGCTACTGTCTCATCTACAGGACGGAATCCCAATTTGGCAAACTCTTGTTGTGCTTCGGGAGTATACAGGTATTTTACAAAAGCTTCTGCAACTTCACGATTACCGTGTTTATCAACGTTTTTATCAACTACGGCGATGGGATTATCAATAGAGATATTCACATCAGGAATTATAGATGTGACTTTCTCACCCTTTTGTGATGCTAAAATAATTTCGTTTTCGTAATTGATTAAAACATCACCTTGACCTTGTTTAAAGAAAGCATCCGTAGCTTCACGAGCATCTCTAGCTAGAATAGGCACATTATTATAAACCTTCGTCACATAATCAAGTGCTTTAGCCTCATCGCCACCTGTTTTAATCACAGAATTCCACAAAGCCAAGAAATTCCAACGTGCTACCCCTGAGGTTTTGGGATCTGCGGTAATGAGTTTGACATCGTCTTTTGCTAAATCAGCCCAAGTTTTAATCCCTTTAGGATTATCTGGACGAGTTACTAATGCAGCTACCGATTTAGAGACAATGGCATTATTGGGGGCTTCTTTTTCCCATCCCGGCTCAATTAATCCAGCTTTTTGAATTTTTTCTGTATCTCCAGCCAAGGCTAAATGAACAATGTCTGCTTCTAAACCATCAATTACAGCACGAGTTTGCGAACCAGAACCGCCATAGCTTTGTTTAAAGCTAACAGTTTGGTTGTGGTCTTGTTTCCATTTTTCGACAAATTTAGGAATAATAGCTTCGTGAGCTGCTTTGGTAACAGCAAAAGATACAAGTGTTAATTCTACATTTTGTTTATTGGCTGCAACAGGGCTAGCTGCTGGGTTTTCACTTGCAGAATTACCGCTATTTCCACCACCACAAGCAGCAAGGGTGACACTCAAGAATGTCCCCACCAAAAACATTGATACAAAGCCTTTGAGGGAATTTAACCTAAAGGGAGTGATAATTCGTTTAATACTCAGTTGCGATCGCTTTAGCTGGCGGGGCCACAGACTCATGACACATTCTCCTCTATAATTAGTATCTACGGTTATTCTCTAGAAATACCGTATACGCAGATGGTATATAAGATAATCGCAGGTATTCCCGATAAAAAGCAAGAGGAAAAACTACATATTCCTATCGGGAATATGGTGATTTTACCAGTATCATTGGCAACTTCAAAAGAGTCAACTCGATCTGCTTTGCGAGGATACAGATTACATCTGTGAACATGAGGCGAGAAATCTCCAAGCAAAGACGCGCAAAGGATTGGCGACAAATTAATGAAATGCTGTACTAAGGGAACTCCAGAAAAGAAATTATCCCAAATTGTAGGGGCGGGGTAACCCCGCCCCTACGAGTTGCTTACAACTTTTAATTCTCGGTAAAAGAAATTTTCTTGTGTTTCTTTTGCCCATTTTTTGTATCTGTCTTTGGTAGGCTGTAATCTTAAACTACTTTTATCTGAACCGACCCGTATATCTGCTAATTTGATAGAATCCTTGCTACTCTTATGTTTTTGAGTGCATAGTAAATTTCTAGTAAAAATACCAATTTAATAAATGAAGCTTACTAGAATAGTTGATTTGACATCGTTTGATGACAGCAGGAATGGGGTTGTTGAAATGGTCGAGCCATACAGCCAAACGCAGCAGACGCAGCAAGTTGTCTACCGCATATTAGATGCTAATTTAGATCGCGCTCGTGAGGGTTTGCGAATTATTGAAGAATGGTGTCGCTTTGGGTTAAACAATTCTCAGTTTACCAGCGAATGCAAGCGGCTGCGGCAAGAGATAGCCCATTGGCATACGGCGGAACTCCGGGCGGCGCGGGATACTCCAGGTGACGCTGGAACTGAGTTAAGCCATCCCCAAGAGGAACAACGTACTAGTATCAAAGCTTTATTGCAAGCTAACTTTTGTCGCGTGCAAGAAGCAATGCGGGTGCTGGAAGAATACGGTAAACTGCATCATCCCCAGATGGGTAAAACCTTTAAGCAGATGCGGTATCAAATGTATACCCTAGAAAGTAATTTATTAGGTCATCAACGCCATCAACTGCTGTGGCGATCGCGTTTGTATTTGGTTACCTCACCGTCAGAAAATTTATTGACAACGGTGGAAGCTGCGCTCAAAGGTGGATTGACTTTGTTACAATACCGTGACAAAACTGGCGATGATACTATTCGTCTCGAACAAGCGAAAAAACTGCGACAGTTATGTCACCTCTACGGCGCGCTGTTTATTATCAATGACCGTGTAGACTTAGCTTTAGCTGTAGATGCCGATGGGGTGCATCTAGGACAGCAAGATATGCCTATTGACCTTGCAAGACAGTTACTCGGTTCCCAGAGGATTATTGGTCGTTCTACCACAAATTTGGAAGAAATGCAAAGGGCAATTGCAGAAGGTGCTGATTATATTGGTGTGGGGCCAGTGTATGAAACACCAACAAAAGCAGGTAAACCGGCGGCTGGCTTAGAATATGTCAGCTATGCGGCTAGAAACTGCTCGATTCCCTGGTTTGCGATTGGCGGCATAGATGCAAATAATATCAATGATGTAATTGATGCAGGCGCAGAACGTGTAGCTGTAGTGCGATCGCTCATGCAAGCAGAACAACCTACCCTGGTGGCACAATATTTGCTTTCCCAATTACATCGGATACAACCAGAACCTTGAATAATTCAAAATTCAAAACTTGTACTGAGCCTGTCGAAGTATTCAAAATTCAAAATTTAAACTTTCTGAGTAGTAGCTTTTGCTACTCAGAATTTTTTCTACCTTCTCAATTGCTGATGAATTTGTGAAAGCTGATGTCGAATGAAATTACACTCCAAGTCAATGGAGAAAACCACAGATGTTCATCCCAAACGCCATTACCCGAACTTCTGCAACAACTAGGCTTTAATCCGCGTTTGGTAGCAGTCGAATATAACGGTGAGATTTTACACCGCCAGTTTTGGACAGAAACAAAAGTACAACAAGGCGATCGCTTGGAAGTTGTCACAATTGTCGGTGGAGGCTGAAGAAAGAGGCGATGAATCGTCAATCGAGATCACAGACGCGATGAATCGTCAATCGAGATCACAGACGCGATGAATCATCAATCGAGATGAGAGACGCGATGAATCGCGTCTCTACAATTCCTCCAGCCTGTATAATGAACGGTGAAAGGTCTTACGCTGGGCTAGTTCTTTACCTTTACGACCGAGTTTTTCTCTTAGTGCTTGGTCTTGGCATAAGCGCGTGAAGGCTTGAAAAACTTCATAGCCAGATTTGGGGTTAACTAAGATACCATTTTCTTCATGCTGAATAGTATCGATGACGCTACCTAAACGAGAGGCGATTACGGGTTTGCCAAAGTAACTCGCCTCTAGGTAGACAATACCAAAACCTTCTATATTCCTAGTGTGAGTATCCAAAAGATTGAGCATGGCAAATATATCACAGGCGGCATAATAACCAGCTAATTCGCGATCGCTCACATCTGCTACAAAATGTACTCTCTGATCTACTCGTAAGCGTTGGGCAAGGGATTTCAGTTCTGCTTCACAAGGGCCTTGACCGCAGATTATATAATGTACATCTACCCCAATAGTCAGCAGCAAGGGTAAGTTATCAATCACGCGATTAAAACTTTTATTTTTGACCAGCTGTCCCACCGATAAAATGACTATTGCTGTTTCAGGAATGTTGTACATCTGGCGCACATCTGCGCGTAACTCACTCAAATTACTGGGATTTGCGAGTTGAGTAAATTTTTCTGCTCTCACGCTGGGGTTAATAACGTGGGTAGGGGTTTTGAGTCGCAGCTTTGTACTTAAGTAATCTTTCGTAAACGAACTATTACAAACGATACCTTCAGCCCGTTTGAGAGTTAATTTAAAGAGCGATCGCCATAAGGGATTGCGTAAGCCACAAACAATATCATTACCGTGAAGATAGATAAAAAAGCGAATTGGCAAAAAATAGCTTAACAGTAAAAGCGATGGAAATTCATAGCCGTGACCCCATTCAATGTAGCGATAGTGATAGCGAAAATAGAGCTTGATGGCTAATACAAATGAATATATAAGGTTGAATAAAGGATGTAAAAAACTCCAATTTCTCGGACTTGGCCAGCGATATATAGGGAATTTTTGCGTTTGGTCAAATACTTTATCGCCTGAACAACTGGCAGCTAGAACTATTACCCGTTCTGGATCTTGCAGGCAGCGACTATAAATATATTCACTCAATACAGTCTCTTTTGGCAAGAAACTGCGAGATATTACCAGAATATCGGGCAGTGCAGTTGTTTCTCTAACATTTGCCCCAAGTTGTGAAATATGTTCCATAGTATATTTTCTAACTATACCGCCAATAAATGTTAAGTCTTGAGATGATTCATTTTGGTTAAGCAATCAAGGTCTATTTTCTGCTGTTCTTGACTTTAGCCATTTCTTACTCTCCACAATTTGTTTAGAGACAAGCAATAACTTTGCTGTTCAGGGGAATTGCTGACAAGGCTAACTTGCTTTTGTAGTTACTAGTAGTCTGGGTCTCTGTAACCGAGAGACAGTCACACTGAATTTTGACTAAAAATTTGTTTCTGTAATTTCCAGAAGAAATTTATCAGAACTGTATATAATTTTCTCCGGTTTTGTCATCCGCGCCAACAGCTAACCTGCAAAATCCCGTTATTTTAAGATTTTTTTAGGCTTAGATTTAAGTATCAGTATTTATTTTGGACATTTTAATAAGATTTATACTAAAAGTTGACGTTTTGTAATACATAGGCTGTAGCAACATCATTCTCAATCCTTGTTTTAGCGATTGGAGTATAAAAATTTCAGCCAGATTTGAAAACAGTATTTGGCAAATTTTCGTTTTAAATATTGTTAAGTTAAGTTTTTGGGCAATTTCTCACCACATAAAATTTGTCTACCTGATTAACAAGCATAAAAATCCAGTACTGCCGGCTAAATCAATTTTTCATAGACTACTGTGGTCATTGCTAAAGAGAGTTTCTATCCTTAGCCTATCCTGAAAAATGGGAAAATAATGCCAAAATGCCAAAATGGGGCATGGAGCATTGGGCATTGGGCATTGGGCATTGGGCACAGACGCGATGAATCGCGTCTCTACAATTGTCTTCCTTCCTAGCCCCTAATGATTAATTGATCCCAAAATTCCGGCGATCGCGAAAAGATTTAAGGTACGGTAATCTACTCAAGAAATCCCCCCTAAGCGTGCTGTTTTGGCCAAATCAGACGCGGTACATTAAATATGTAGCCGACTCAGATATCAGTCACAGAGAGCTACTGCTAATCAAAAATTCGCTTGCTTGCTACGGGAGCAGCGTTAGTGACCAAGCATGACTCTCAAGCACAGCTTTGGGAGAAATCATCACCAATAATGTTTTTCAAGTGACTGTATTATGCATCAAAAACTAAAACTAGCCATTAAACCACTGTTAAAAACTGTCTTTATCCTCAGCCTGGTGTTAACTTTAGCACTTGGTCACGCTGATAACGCATTAGCGGCTCGTAGCGGCGGACGCATCGGTGGTGGTTCCTTTAGAGTACCTTCTAGTCGCACTTACACACCTCGCACTTACGCACCTCCTGGTGGTGGATATTATCCCGGTGGTGGTGGCTTTGGATTTCCTTTCCTAATTCCTTTTTGGGGAATTGGTGGCGGATTTGGCGGGTTGTTTAGCATCTTAATCTTTATTGCGATCGCTAATTTCTTATTCCAAACCTTCCGCCGTGTTACTGGTGGCGAAACTGTCACCGAAGAAGGCTACAGCAGCAACCCTAATGTATCTGTCACTCGTTTACAAGTGGGTTTATTAGCTCAAGCGCGCGATTTACAACCAGAATTAGATCGCATTGCCGAAACTGCTGATACCAACTCCCCACAGGGAAGAGCCGAGATTTTACAAGAAACCAGCCTCGCTTTGCTGCGCCATCCAGAATATTGGGTATATGTTGGTGGTGGTACACAGCAAGCTAAATTAAATTCTGCTGAGGCTCAATTTAACCGTCTCTCTTTAGCGGAACGCAGCAAATTTAGCGAAGAAACCCTATCTAACGTTAATAACCAACTCAAAGCTGCACTGGCGAAAGAAGCGCTACCAGGTAGCCACAATCCCGAAAATCCTACCGATTTAATTACCTCTGGCCCTGGTGAATATATTATCGTCACCTTGTTGGTGGCGACTCTGGGTAAGTATGGAATTCCCGCACTCAACGGTACTGAGGATTTGCGTCAAGCTTTGCGTCAAATTGGCGGTATTCCTAGCGAGCAAATTCTCGCTATCGAAGTGCTTTGGACTCCCCAAGCTGAAGGCGATACTCTCACTTCTGATGATTTATTGGCTGAGTATCCCGACTTGAAGCTGGTTTAATTATCAAGTTGTGACCAAAATATAAAAACCGCTTGCCTTACAGCAAGCGGTTTTTAGTTTCCGTATAACATGCTTAACATAGTTGGTTCCGTATCGCCAGGATTATAGCAAGCTTGGTTTATAGTGTCAAATATTTTTTTAATGGTCATTTGTCATTGGTCAGAGACGCGATGAATCGCGTCTGTACAATTGTCATTTGTCATACCAATTTGAAAAAAGAATACGACTGTAGGGGAATGGCAATACCCATTGGTGTCAACTTAACGTGAAACCCTTATCAGGAATTGATTTGGCATCAAATCGTTTACCATCAAGATCGGCGTTACCCCACCCCAGTTTTGTCTAAAGCCAAAACTTCCCCTCCCCGTTTACGGGGAGGGGTTAGGGGAGGGGTAAAAGACTTTTGGGGTAAGCGTTTGAACTTAAGTTGACATGTATGGGCATTGCCATGCCCTCTAGAATATATTGATGTGCCGCAAAAATTATTAAAATTTGTATAATTAGTCAACTGTCAACCGTCAACAGTCAACGGTCAACCATCAACTCTCTTCTTCAGCTAGTTTACAAATTTAGAGAATTGCCCGATCATAACCACATCAGAAAAATTGTGTCTAAAAACACTGTTTTCTCACAAAAACACTGTAAATGGCACAATTTGAGTCGTAAATTTTCTAAACAATCACCATGAGTAGAGTTTCTACGATAAAAAAACAGCTATCGAATCGCGTCCCCATACTTAATGATTGCAGTTCGCAAACCCTACTCAAGTATTTTGAAAATGCTTGGGAACTTGAGGAAAAATTAATGAAATCTCTGGTGAGTGATGACATTTTTTACCTCAGTCCCGATCCTTTAAGAAACCGTCTGATTTTTTATCTTGGACACTCACCTGTTTTTTATATCAATAAATTAATCTGCGTCGGGTTACTGGAAAAGCGGATTAATGCAGATTTTGAAGCTTTATTTGAGGTGGGAGTAGATCCAGAAACACCAGCAGAACTTGATGCGGCTATGCAACATATTAGCTGGCCGGAGGTGGAAAAAGTTTGGCAATATCGAGAACAAGCCAAAGATGCGATCGCGAATATGATTGCAAATACGCCTCTCAATCTCCCAATTCACCAACAGCACCCGTTTTGGGCGTTGTTGATGGGGATAGAACATAGCCGGGTTCACTTTGAAACCTCTTCGATGTTGCTGCGTCAATTACCTGTTGATTGTCTCCAACGTCCTTCAGATTGGGATTACGCACCTAGTAATGGAGATATTCCAGAGAATGAAATGCGTTTGATTCCTGGTGGTGTGGTGAAATTAGGAAAACCCCAGGATGATGATACTTTTGGTTGGGATAGCGAATATGGCGATCGCACTGTGGAAGTAAAACCATTTTTGGCGAGTAAGTACCTCATCAGCAATGGTGAATTTTTGGAGTTTGTCCAAGATGGGGGTTATGAAACTCCAGAATATTGGAATAGTGAAGCTAGTAACTGGAAGCAACTCTACAACGTCCAACACCCGAAATTTTGGCTATCTAGTGCCGATGGTTATCGCTATCGCACTGTATTTGAGGAAATTGACTTACCCTTAGATTGGCCTGTAGAAGTCAACTATTACGAAGCGATCGCATTTTGTCGGTGGAAAGGTGAAAATATTCGCTTGATGAGCGAAGCTGAATGGAATCAAGCTTTAATTTATTCGGAAAGCGATCGCTTGAATTGCGATCGTAATCTAAATTTAAAATACATCTCCCCCAGTCCCGTCAACATGTTCCCACCAGCTAACAGTGCGGGAATTCATGACTTACGCGGAAATGTTTGGGAATGGTTAAGCGATACTCTCAACCCTTTACCAGGATTTCAACCCCATCCCCTGTATCTCGATCAATCTGCACCTTTCTTTGATGGCAAACATCAGATGCTGCTTGGTAGTTCTTGGGCTACTAACGGTTCAATGGCGTTACCAACCTATCGTAACTGGTTCCGTCCTTACTTTTATCAGCACTCTGGTTTGAGAATTGCCCAAGATTTCTCAGCTTAAAATTTCTCAGTTTGTTCATGGCATTTACATATCCTGCCTTAAGCATTTTCTCATCCATTCATCCCAAAATTTTATAGCACCCCATAGCAAATAAAAGAGAAGAGAACATGGTAATAGATCCGTTATTAATTCTGGATAATCACTATCAAGATTTAAATAATGATGGTGAAGATATCATCCAAGGATTAAGCCAGACTCCCAAAACCTTACCTGCTAAATATTTCTACGACGATCGGGGTTCGCAATTATTTGAAGAAATTTGTCAGTTACCAGAATATTATCCCACCCGCACAGAAGCAGCAATTTTGAGTCAATATGCTGCGGAAATTGCTGAAATTACAGGTAACTGCGAACTCGTAGAATTAGGTAGCGGTAGTTCAACAAAAACGCGCCTATTATTGGATGCTTATCGGCAAATATCAGATGATTGTCGTTATTTTCCCATTGATATTAGTGGGGGAATTCTCAAAAATAGCCTTTTAGAATTACAACAAGCATATCCAGAATTTTTTATTCAGGGATTGCTGGGAACTTACGAACAAGCCTTAGCTCATCTAGCTGCACATCCCTGGCGGCGATCGCGTCTGGTTTTCTTCTTAGGAAGTTCTCTAGGAAATTTTACACCACAAGAGTCTGAGCAGTTCTTTAAGCAAATTGCTGACGCTTTAAAACCAGGAGATTACTTTTTAATCGGTATTGATTTACAAAAACCCAAAGACATTTTAGAAGCCGCTTATAATGACAGCCAAGGAGTAACAGCAGCTTTTAATTTGAATATGCTTTCACATTTAAATTGGCGGTTTCAAGGTAATTTTGACTTGAATTTATTTCGACATCAAGCGATTTATAATGTAGTAGATACACAAATTGAAATGTATCTCCATTGTCAAGGGAGTCATGATGTTACCTTAGAAACTCTCAATTTAAATGTTGGGTTTGCGGCTGGTGAAAGCATTCTCACAGAAATTTCTCGCAAGTTTGATTTATTTGATATGCAACAACAACTACAAGTTCAAGGAATGAAGACATTAAAAACTTGGACAGATTCTCAGCAATGGTTTGGCTTAATTCTTTGTCAAAGACAAGAAATAGCAATAATCTGATGACTGTTGACTGTTGACTGTTGACTGATGACTGATGACTGATGACTGTTGACTGATGACTGATGACTGATGACTGTTGACTGTTGACTATCAACAACCCTAGATGTAAGAGTTCACAAATCCTCAACCCATTCTATATATTCAAGAGGGCATGGCAATGCCATGCCCTTACAATCTATCGGATTATTTTTTTAATTACTCTCCCCAAATGCAGATATGTTTGAGCGATCGCTACTAATGCTCAGATTTTCTGCGCCAACGCTTAAATGTATTTATAAATACAATTTATGCGCTATTTTTGCTCTTAAATACAAAATATAACTTTAAAAAACCTATATCTTTAGTATGAAAACCTCTCTACCTAAAGACATAAAAAGTTGCGATAAAATTAATTTCATCTTATAAATGGATAATTTATTCCCCGACAAACTATAGTTTGTCTGACTGTAGTGGATTTACTGAGGGTATATGTGCAATTTAGATTGGGGAATTACTTAGCAAAGTTGGCTGATGACGCATGAATCCACCTTTTTCCTCAACAAGAGAATCGCTTCATCTGGAAAACTAAATGAAATACTGGATTGGGAAATTATTCATCTGTGTCTGGTTAATTTATAGCTGGTTAATAGGAACTAATTACGCAGTCGCCAACCAACTTGCAAATATTGATGTGTCCCAACTGTCTACATATCCGGTATGGGACAATATGTTTATTGACAATAGAAAGGAAGATTTGCGGCTATTTCGGGAGATAGTCAGAGTAACTGAGAAATTACCGGGACTGTTTACCCTCTATCGTCATCATGAAGATGGTAGTATTTATTTAGAATTGACACCAGAACAACTTAATAAAAATTACTTAGCGACAGTAACATTAGAATCGGGATTGGGGGAGAGTGGAATTTATAGCGGATTACCTCTGTCCGATTTTCTGTTTTATTTTCGGCGCGTCAATAATAATTTGCACTTTGTCATCCGCAATGTCAAATTCCGCACAGATCCAGGCGAACCAGAACAGCGATCGCTTGCTCGTTCTTTTAGCGATTCAGTTCTCTATGCTATGGAAATAGATACTATCGATCCCCATAGTAAAAATATCTTGATTCGGTTAGATCGTTTACTGATGCAGGATTTACCCGGTTTAACACCCCTATTAAAATACTCTCTACAAGCAGATTATCGTTTAGATCTAAGTAAGTCTTATTTTGATGATGTTAAAAACTTCCCCGAAAATCTGGAAATAGATTCTATTTACGGATTTTACTCATATGAAGGGTCAAATTTAGTTACCTTACCTGATAGTCGGGCACTTTCGTTAAAAGTCCACTATAGCTTTTCTCAACTACAAGAACATAACGGTTATACCCCCAGAATTGCTGATGACAGAGTGGGATATTTTATTACAGCATTCCAAGATTTTTCGAGCGATCGCCATTCAGAACTATTTGTACGTTACATCAATCGTTGGCATCTAGAACCAACCGATCCAACTGCACCTTTATCGCCACCCAAACAGCCGATTGTATTTTGGATTGAAAACGCCGTACCATTAGAATACCGCGACGCCATTCGTGAAGGCGTGCTGATGTGGAATAAAGCCTTTGCTAAAGCGGGATTTAGCAATGCTCTTGAAGTACGACAAATGCCAGATGATGCTGATTGGCACCCCGCAGATGTGCGTTACAATACTATTCGCTGGTTCAATTCCCTGGATGCAGGTTTCGCCAAAGGGCCGATGCGCGTTAACCCCTTCACCGGGGAAATATTAGATGCAGATATTATTGTTGATGCAGGTATGGTACGTTCCATTCAACAAGAATATCTCACCTTAATGGATGGAAATGCTAGTCAAAACCCATGTGGAGATATAGGGGAGAAGGCAGGAGGCAGAAGGCAGGAGGCAGAAGGGAAGAATTCTCTAGTTCTAGCATCTCCCTTAAATGTTGTGCCTTCTTCTGAAATCTGCTATGGCAAAGATTCTCTAGATCAAGCAGCTATGGGGGCGTTGGCGTTATCGCTGTTGCAGAATAATACACCCAATAGCGAAGCGATGCGAGAATATGTACATCAATACTTGCGTTCTGTCATTGCCCATGAAGTTGGACATACTTTGGGTTTACGCCATAATTTTCATGGCAGCACCATGTTAGCGCCCCAAGAATTAAATAACATAGAAATTACCCACACCAAGGGTTTAGTCGGTTCGGTGATGGATTATTTACCCGTCAACATCGCCCCCCAAGGAGAACAGCAAGGAGATTATTTTCCTGGGGTTGTCGGCCCTTATGATGAATGGGCTATAGAATATGGTTATAAAAGAAGCCCCCAGCCAGAAGCAGAACAAAGCTTTTTAGAACAGATAGCTTTAGCATCGCCCCAGCCAGAATTATCTTACGCTACGGATGAAGATATTTGGGATATCAACCCCCTAGCAAATCTCTGGGATATGAGCAGCGATGTATTAATGTATTCTCAATGGCAAATGGATAATGCCCGCTTAATGTGGGAACGCTTGGATCGGCGTTATCTCCCCAAAGGAGAAAGCTATAGCAATTTGCGCGTTTTATTTAATCGAGTCTTCAGATACTATTTTCGCAATGCTACTTTAGTTTCTCAATATATTGGCGGGCAATCCTTCCGCCGGGTTCATGCTGGAAATGATACATCTTGGGCTTTTGTCCCAGTTTCCCTAGAAAAACAGCGTCAAGCGTTGACAAATTTGCAAAATTATGTATTTGCAGCAGATGCTTTGAAGTTTTCACCCCAATTATTAAATCAGCTAGCACCGTCACGCTGGCAACATTGGGGTAATCCCATCTCTAACGATCGCTTAGATTATCCCCTACACGATCGCATTTTTCGCTTCCAAAGTCGAATATTGCGATCGCTATTGAGCAGCGATCGCTTGAATCGCCTACAAGATATAGAATTAAAAACACCACCAGGAGAAGCTTTAACCATCCCCGAACTGTTTGATACCTTACAAAAAGGTATTTGGACAGAAATTTTCACACCAGACAAACCACAGCCAATTTCCAGTATTCGCCGTTCCTTACAACGGGAACACCTAAATATTTTGCTAGAAATGATGTTACAACATACTCACGCCACTGAAGATGGTAGAACATTGGCTTGGTATGAATTGCGCCAACTGCAAACAGCCATTGACAAGCACCTCCAGCAAAGGAGCGAAAACCTGGATATTTCCACAGTAGCGCACTTGGAACTTTCACGCGATCGCATTACTAAAGCCTTCAACGCTCAATTACTATCTAATTAAGTTAGTTATTGGTCAATAGTTAAGAAATTCTCAACTATTGACCAATAACTATTGACTATTGACTATTGACTATTGACTATTGACTATTGACTCATAACTATATTGTCAATCTTTGTTGCAAGTTGCCATTAGTTTATAAAAATCTCGCTAACTTGTATATAACTCTGTACTGAAATTAAATCGGGGGAGTTATTAGCCATGACAGGAATAATTCTAGTTGCGATTTTCTTATTACTTTGGCTGGTTGGTTTTACACTTTTAGCGGAAGCTTGGTTTTTTGAAGAAGAACAGCAATAAACTCCTAATGTTTAGACAAGCTAGTAGTATTCTAGATGTAGATTGGGTTTCGCAAAGCCTCAACCCAACATCCGCTTAACAATTCAAAACTCAAAACTTGTACTGAAGCTCACTCGAAGTATTTGCGCGTGAAAGACATTTTCAATTGGAGATTTAAACCTCCACTGAAAATCTACTACTTGTAGACGAAGGGGTCTTAGGTAACTCCAAAAAATACAGCACATTGTCATCTGGTGATGTACAGATGATTGTTGATTGTAGGGGCACTGGCACTGCCATGCCCCCAAGCGCATACCTCATTTACCTGAAATATGCTGTAAATTATGCCAAATTATAGGGGCGGGGTAACCCATTGGTGTCAACTTAAGTTTAAATGCTTACCCCACAAGTTTTTTACCCCACCCCTCAATCCCCTCCCCGTTTACGGGGAGGGGAGGTTTTGCGTCAGCAAAGCCGGGGTGGGGTAACGCTTTTCGTGATTGGTAAGCGATTAAATTCTCTCATCACTTATTGGCAAGGGTTTCGCGTTAAGTTGACACGTATGGGGGTAACCCCGCCCCTACGAGTTGCGGGTTTGGTAAGTTAATGATTGGAATATTTTTTATTTGGAAGTTCCTTATCCCTTGAATGTACGATAAATGTTGGGTTTCGTTCCTCAACCCAACCTACACTTTTTGATTAAAATATTCTCTAATTACCTGAATGTTTTTCTCAATTTCTCTTTGAGGATAGCGAGGATAGGTAGGCAAATACAATAATTCTTGCTCAACTTTTTTTGAGTTGGGACAATCTCTATAAAACTCTTGATATTGAGGTGCATCAGCAGTGCTGGTAAAATGACCAGCAGCTATATCTCGATGACGATTGTACATAAACCGCAACAATTCATCCCGACGAGAATATTGCACTGGAAACCACAGATAAGTATGGGAGCCATCAGTCCGCAGAGGCGGTAAAATTAACTCATCAATATCTTTTAATCCTTCATAATAAATTAGGGCATTATCAATCCTCTTCTTAATATCACGATTGATATGTTTAAGCTGTGATAATCCCAGGCGAGCTTGAAATGTGGTGTACCGTGACTTATATACATCAGGTAAATGTGTTGCTGGTTGGCTTTCTTGGGGTTTTCTGCGAACTGCTTCGTTGACAACTTTAATCTGTTTCAGATAGCTATATCGAAGTATGGGGTAGGTAAATAGCTGAAAAATTCCAGGTAAGCTGGCAATATCTTGGATTAATCCTGACTTAACTTTACCTGTAACTCGCGGTAATGGAGGATAGATAAAACTCTCGATTTCCGTGCGAAATTTTTCTACTAGATCTGTGCGGTTTGTAATTACTGCGCCTCCCAGCCAGGTAGTTAAATTCTTATGCATTTCAAAGCTGAAGACACCCACATCGCCAATTGTAGCGACTGCTTTACCTTGTTCGTAAGCGCCGAAAGACTGAGCGCAATCTTCAATTATGGGGATGTGAAAGCGATCGCAAATTTCCTTAATCCGGTGCGCTTCAGCCACAAGTCCATGTAAATGAGTAATTAATACTGCACCTGTATTCTGATTAATCAGCTTTTCTACTTCCCCAGGTGAGATATTGCAACTTTGACGTTCCACATCTGCAAATACCGGACGCCCTCCCGCAAAAATCACCATATTGACTACATCCGCGATCGTATAAGGAGACAAAATCACTTCTTGTCCCGGCTTAATTAAAGCTTTAATAGCAAGATATATCCCCACTCGACATTGATATACGCAAATAGCATGTTTAGCCCCAAACCGTTCGCATAGCGCCTTTTCAAATAACTCAATATCTTTTCTCTCTTGCTGAAATCGCCCCCATAGAACATAACCCAAATACAACAGGTAACTGTTCAGATTGGTATACAAACGATTCTTAGGATGAGTTCCAAAATTTCGCATATTCTTATCTTTGCCTCTCAAACTTGAGTTCTCAAAATTTGGCGATGCTTTCCATAGATTTGGTAGTTGTCAAACAAAATGCTGATATGATTTGTCACCAGTTTAATACAGGTAACCGGAAAATACTGTGGGTTTCTCTGCTTTTATTAATTTCTTCATCTAAACTTTATTTTTAATGCAGTAATTTTACGGAATATTAGTTATATTTAGTGACTTTAGTTAATGATATTTAGAATTAAGCTGCTTAGTATCCAGCAAAAATACAGTTATACTAAATCTAACTTTATCGTTATTTTACATAAACTCAAAATGACACCAGATTCAGAACATACGTTAAAAATTGCCCAGCAAGCATTTGTGCATTTTCAGCATGGTTTAGCAACTGCCCAATGGCAAGGTTTTTTCGATATGCTGACAGAAGACTTTACCTTTTGGTTTCCCATCGGTAAATTTCAAGGCTGGAATCAAGGAAAAGAGCGAGCTAAAGAGTTTTTTCAATATGTTTCTGCTGTTTTTACTGATGGGATAAAGTTAACTTCTTTAGATAGAATTACTAGTAATCAAACAACAGTTGTCTTTGAATTTAGAGATGAAGGGCTATTATTAGGACAACCTTATAAAAATCGGGTAGCTGTCTTTTTTGAAGTACGTGGAGACAAGATTTGTAGTCATCGGGAATATTTTGGTAGTGATGGCTACTCTTAGAGCTTGTGGGAAACTTATACAGTATCCTACAATTTTTAGCTCCCCGAATTCTTGAAGAAGTCGGGGAGCTAAGTATCCTGGCGATTTCACATTCATTCAGTTATGTATTAATTCCACATACTGACTGAATCTTGTGCATACAAGCAAAAATCATTGGTGTTAACGAACATAAACTTCTCTCGCACATCATATTGTGGCAATTTTATTTGACATTTGAGTTTGGTTTGTATCTTTGCTAACTTCTTCCAAGCTGTATTAATTCTTTCAATGGTTTGTAATTCAGTGATTTTACCCGTATTGTATAATTTATAAATATAAGCCTGATGTCGAAAAAAAGCTTGTAAATAAGCTTGAAAAATTGCATTATCTACATTAAATACATCATCTTCGTAGATAGAAAATGCCAGAAAATTTTGTGCTTCCATAAATGTTGTGTCTCTACTTAATACTAGTTGGTGAAATCTGTTACTTTGGAAATTTCTTTTTCTGAAGGTAATTTTATGTATCAAGTCTCATCAACAAATAAATTTAGTTTTCATAAAACTAGTAAAGTCTGTGTATAAATAAACCACCAATGAGAAATGTCTAATACCATTTTGCATTCCATGAAAAGTCTCGCCAACAACTTACCAGAATCACTCTCTTTACAAAAAGCATTATGTCGCCTGACTATGGAATATGCTGGCGTGGAGTGTCACTTTATCAATGGATTTTAGTTTGGGAATTGTCTGGGAAATCTCGCTTATATAAATATATCTGTCGCCCTTCGCGTCAAATTGGTATAAAACCTTTTCTAATTAGGTAATTAGAAATTAAGCACAGCATTACTAGAAATCGCAATTAATCCTTGTTGATAGCTTGAATTATGCAACCAAAAATTCAGTTAATTCCAGCCTAAAATACATGCTACTTGGTCGGCTAATTTTAAGGGGTCAAAAGGTTTACTAATTACCCCGGCAATGCCTAACTCGTCATATTGGTTATGCTTTGTAGGTTCGACTTTAGCAGTAATTAACATGACAGGAATAGCTTGAGTCAGTGGATTTTTTTTCAGCTCTTGTAAGACGGTAAATCCATCTACATCGGGCATCATAACATCCAGCAAAATAGCATTCAGCTTTTCCGTTTGAGCTTTGATTAAACCTTCCTTACCAGATTCGGCTTTAAGTACTGTCCAATCTGCTAAGTTTTCCAGACAAGCTTGAATGACTGTGGCTAGAGATTTTTCATCATCAATCAAGAGAATACGCTTTTTGGACATAGAAAAGTTCCAATTTTGAGTATCTAAACACCATAGACATTGTTTGTGATGTAGAAAGGAAGAACAATCGTCAGCCAAATTATTCCCTGATATCTGGAGTACGGTTCGGTTAATCAAATATATATTGTTGACGGGCAATACTTAAGCCAAATCTTCTACATCTTTATTAATTCTCTTGCCCAGTTTGACAATTTTTTTAGCCCAACCGTATTACTTCCTACCCTGTTTTCCAACTGTTTCCCAACTAACTTAAAGTTAATAGTAAAGAATAATTATGAGGAAAATCTGAAGATATTATTTAATTTATCAATTTTTCAGATCGATCGCTAACAACTTAATCTAAAAGAATAGAGATGTGACTGTGACTTTTAGTTTATTTGGACTACATCAACAATCAAGCTTTACAATACTGAGGATCGACGTTTGAAGGCCAATAGCTAATTATCGTGCAACCAGTAGACTATACGACTCTCTCAGCTGCTTGTAGCGAACTCCGCGCTCACTGGCTACCATCCCGGATGGAACAGGTTTTTCAGCGCGATCGCTATACAATTTCCATAGCATTACGTACCTTAAAACAACGGGGTTGGCTAGAGATATCTTGGCATCCCCAAGCCGCACGCCTGTGTATTGGTAGTCCCCCACCGCGCACGCCGGATACTTTTACTTTTAGTCAACAACTCATACATCAGTTGGGTGGTTTGGCTTTAATCGCCATTGAAGCGATCGCGCCTTGGGAACGTGTGGTAGATTTACAATTTGCCCGTCGTCCAGGAGAAAGCCCTTTATATCACGTTTACGTGGAAATTATGGGCAAATACAGCAATGTCATTCTTACCGATGCCAGTAACTTAATTATCACTGCCGCCCATCAAGTTAGTCAACAACAATCTAGCGTCCGTCCCATTCTCACCGGACAAGTTTACGAAACACCACCCAAACTTACAGGCCCAGTTCCCAGTATCAGCGAACCGCTACAACGTTGGCAAGAGCGAGTGAGTTTAGTCCCCGGTGCGATTAAGCGTCAGTTACTTAAAAGTTATAGTGGTTTGAGTGCATCATTAGTAGAATCAATGGTGCGAGCGGCAAATTTAGCACCAGAAGCCAATACTGATGACTTAACTGCACAAAATTGGCAAGAATTATTTGCTCAATGGCAAGAATGGTTACAAGCTTTAAAAGAGGAGAAGTTTCACCCTGCTTGGATTGCGAATGGCTATACTGTCATGGGTTGGGGTGGAGTGGAACCAGCTAAGGATATCCAAGAGTTACTTAACCGTTATTATAGCGATCGCCTAAACGAACAATTATTTGCTCAACTGCGCCATCAACTCAGTCAAAAGCTGATTAATATTTTAGCAAAATTACGCCTAAAAGCCAACACTTTTAGCGATCGCTTACAGCAATCGGATCGCGCTGATGAATATCGTCAAAAAGCCGATTTATTAATGGCGCATCTGCAAAACTGGGAACCAGGGATGAAAGAAATTATGCTCCCAGATTTTGAAACAAGTGCGCCAATTGCGATCGCTTTACAACCAGATAAAAATGCTGTACAAAATGCCCAAGGCTTATATAAGCAACATCAAAAGCTCAAACGGGCGCGGGCGGCTGTAGAACCCCTACTAGCAGAAGTAAATAGCGAAATTGAATATTTAGAACAAGTAGAAGATGCGATCGCCCAAATCGACAAATATCAGATAGCAGAAGACTTACAAGCTCTAGAAGAAATCCGCGACGAACTTATTGGACAAAAGTATCTCGAAGATCCAGAATACCGCGATCGCACTAACAATGAAACCAAAAGCAATTTTCATCGTTACCGCACCCCCAATGGTTTTGAAATCTTAATCGGTCGTAATAATCGTCAAAATGACCAATTAACCTTTAGAGTAGCTGGGGATTATGATTTATGGTTCCACGCCCAAGAAATTCCTGGTAGTCATGTATTACTGCGCCTAGAACCCGGTGCTGTTGCTGAAGAAACTGATTTACAATTTACCGCTAACTTAGCAGCTTACTACAGCCGCGCTCGTCAAAGCGACCAAGTACCAGTAGTCTATACACAGCCCAAGTACGTTTACAAACCTAAAGGTGCTAAACCAGGAATTGCTATTTACAAACAAGAGCGCATTCTTTGGGGTAAACCACAGAATAGTCAATAGTCATTGGTCATTGGTCATTGGTCATTGGTCATTGGTCATTGGTCATTGGTCTAGTTATTTTTGTATCATCTCGATCAAAATGTACTAAATTATGCTGCCAGATAGAGGTAGGAAATTAAAGCGAGTATCTTTTTTTTGTAAATTTTTACGAAAAAACTGTGTTGACTGCTACAATATTGTTAAGAAAAGTTGCCCGTCATATTTTGGGAACGCGCAACTTGGTTTTAACTCTATTGAGAAGACAACGCGGAAAATATTTGAGAGACCAGCTGTGGGAGGCTGGTCATTTTTTTTGACTGATATTGAGCGATAATATTAACTTGCTGCTAACGATACTATTTTTATTAGTTGCTGTAGCGTCTGCTTACTGGAGTAGCTATCACAGACTATTGCTCTAACTACCGCAATACAACAGATACGGAAAATAATCAACTGCCTACTAAGGCTGATTGCATCATCCACTATCAGTATTTTCCGCAAATTTTTTCTGCTATCTCAGTTAAATTAACTAGATGATATATATCGAGTTTTGCTGAGAAGTTTTAGTCCTACTAGATTTTACTGAAATATTAGTTAAATGCAAAATAAATGAATACGCTTTATTGATTTATCTACATATAAATACTGAATAAAATTGAATACTTATACATGGAAAACTGTTTTTCAATAAGCGCTTAATTCTATCTTTAGAGTCACTGCAATAAAATATTTTTTCGGTTAAAAATATTGCTTTACTCTACACAATTCTTAGCTTTATATGTCATCCTATACATAAGAAACGGGCGAAATCAAGCTCTGTCTAAACTTTTTAATAGCAACAGACACATGAGGTGAGATGAAGCCTTGAGATTAAAAGATAAACAACGGTAATTTGGGGTAACAAAACAAACCCAGCCTTTGTGGCTGGGTTTTATTTTATAAGGTCATTTTTATACTAAACTGCAATCTAAAACGTAACATTGAAACCCATACAAGGGTGGGGAAACCCATAGGTGTTAACTTAAGCTAAAAATCGCCTCTGTCTTAGCTTTGTCGCCCGCCTGAGAATTAATTCTCAGGCTAATAGCCCAAGTCTACTGAAGTAGACTCAAGATTTTGAGAATATTTAGGAATCTGACGATGACTTTGGCTATTAGCAAGGAACTTCAGTTCCTTGCGGTAAATGGGTTTTGCGTTAAGTTGACACCAATGGGGGAAACCCCACCCCTACCAAAATCTTAATTACGTATTAGAACGCGGATTGGTATTAGTCTATCGACTGTTGACTGTACTTAAAAACTAAATGTAGTTCTTAAAGCACCAATGACAACATTATCATTGTTTTCGTTGTGATCTGGTGCTGTTAACCAAATCACTCCTGGTGTAATGGTGATATTGTCACTTAATTTGTACTGATAGAATGCTTCAATGTGATAGGAAGTATCTTGGTCTTTAGGAAGTTGGCTAATGCTGGAACTGGTAACTTTTGGTTCCATACCTAAGATAATACCCGCTAAGTTACCTGGTTTACCTAAGTCGGGGAAGCCAAGAGTAACAGCATAATTCCAAATGTCAACATCGCCAGTATCAACTAAGCCATCAGCGCTGGATAAGCTCCGAACGTTACTGTATCCTACCCAACCACCAAGGACAAATTTCTCGCTAATTGCAAAGGATGCTTGGATACCGTAGGAATTACTAGAAGTAGGTATAGAAGTAGCTTCTTCACTTCCGGTTATATCTTGAACAATGTCACCTAAAAATGAGCCTACATTAGCTCTGTTGCTACCTGTAGCTAATTCCTGATTGTAAGCATTAATGTAAGTAAAGGCAACTTTTAGGCGATCGCTTGGTTTAAAGGTAAGCTGTGCTAAAGCACCATACCCACCATTAAACAAACCATTCCCCGCACTAGGATCGTTATTGGAATTAGCCAAATATCCCAAACTCAGCGCCAATTTGTCGCTAAAATCATAATTGACGCCTAAACCAGCACCATCCATCTGATAATAAATCGGGTTGCGTGTCCCAAAGGTAGATAAAGCGCCAAATCCACCATCCCCATCAAACAGGTTTACAGTATCTGTCAGATCATCTGCTGCTCCAGCATTGGCAATAGCAATTACCTGAAGTTTTTCACCAACCGGGAATTGATAATATAGTGCATCCACAAATGTTTCATTGGTACCATCTTCGCCAGCAAAGAATAAGTTACCTTCTGGTGTGCCAATATTAGGGCTAAGGATATTATTCATTTGGATTCTGGTGAATAATGTATCTTTACCCGTGAAACTGGTGACTAATTCAACCCTTGCCCTTGCTCCAAGCGTGGTATTCTTGTCTGTGATTTCGCCACCGTTAACTTGACTACCTGAGAAAACATCGCTTATGACAGCGACAACTTCACCTTGCAGTTTGGTTGTGGTGGAAAATTGATTAGCTTCTAACTCTGCTGTTTTCGCTTCTAAACCATCGACTCGTCCCCGTAATGTCGCCAATTCTGCTGCGAAACTTTCTTGTAATCTTTGCAGTGTGGCTAAATCTTCTTTGGTAACTAAGTCAGCTGTTGCAGTTGCAATCAGTTCGTTAACACGGTTAAGACAAGCATTCAACCCAGCTGCAAATTCATATCTTGTCATGGCGCGGTTACCCCGGAATGTTCCACTGGGATAACCTGCAATACAGCCATAACGCTCTACCAACGATTGCAATGCTTGAAACGCCCAATCTGTAGGCTGTACATCTGATAGTTGAGATACTGAGGTAACCTGAGACATTACCTGTTGTTGCGTAGTATTCTCAGTTTCTTGTTCCCCATCAGCTGCAACAATTGTTTGACTAATTTCTCCGGCAATTGCTGCTGTGGTTAAAAACAGCATTGCACTGCTAACTGCGGAACTAGTCAGCAGCGACTTCCATAATTTACGCATCTTTTATCCTCACACCTAATGAGAGTAACTCTCTATACTACCCAGCCTTTAAACCAGACTTATTAATAACTATTCTCAGATATCTTATCAGGAGCCAAGCTTTTTTTTGAAGAAGATTCAGTCAGGAAATCATCATTGATCAAATTACACACATACAATAATTGCATGAGAATGAGAATTATTATAATATAGAATTCATAATGGATATCATTGTCAATCATTGTCAAAAAATGTTTGACGAAGACAGCGCCAGACAAATCTGGAGGGGAAAAAACTGTGGTTCGCACTGGTATAGAACCGAAAAAAGGCAGGAGAAGAAGTGGTATTCTGCCTGTAATTGCACTGCTGATATTATCAATTTTTGGTTGTAACCAATCGCCCACAGATAAAAAAGCAGTATCTCAAGAACAACCATCGGCGAAAAAAACCAAAATAGTAACGACATTTTTACCGATTTATTGGTTTACAAAAGCAGTAGCTGGGGATGTAGCAGAAGTAGAAATTTTAGTACCGCCGGGTACGGAGGTACACGAGTATCAAGCAAAACCAGAAAATGTGAAAGCGATCGCAACTGCGAATATACTGGTAAAAAACGGTTTGGGTTTGGAAGAATTTCTCGAAGAAACAGTCAAAAATGCCCAAAATCCCAAACTCACGGAAATCGATACTAGTAAAGGTATTAAACCAGTGAAAGAAATTTCACCAATTGTCAAAACTAGTAAAGAAGAAAAAGACCACGATCACGAACATACTAGTGGTAATCCGCACATTTGGCTCGATCCTGTAATGGCGAAACAACAGGTAATCAATATTCGTGACGGATTGATAACAGCCGATCCGCAAAATAAAGCTACCTATGAAGCTAATAGTGCAGCTTATATTCAAAAATTAGATCAATTAAATAGCGAATTTCAGCAGACTTTGCAGAAATATCCTAACTGCACCTTTGTCACCTTTCATGATGCTTATCCCTACCTAGCTCAACGTTATAAACTCAAGCAAGTTGCTGTAGTCGAAATTCCTGAAGATCAACTCTCACCTACAGATGTGCAAAATGCAGTCAACGCGGTGAAGAAATATCAAGTAAAAGCTTTATTTACTGAACCAGGAACAGATAACAAATTGCTCAAGAGTCTCTCCCAAGATTTGAAATTAAATTTGCAAACATTAGATTCCTTGGAAAATGGTGAAACAGATCCGCAGCATTATTTCCAAGCGATGAAAGCAAATTTGCAAACATTGGAAGCCGCTTGCAAGTAGCTGGTAATAGCTAATTATTAAGATGTAAAAGTCAATAAGCAATAGATGATAAAAATTATCTATTGCTTATTTATCAGGTTCGCCTAATTGCTTGTGCATCCATATTTAGCAATTATCAATTGTCACGGTCAAGATTTCTAACAACCAAGAAATTAAATTAAATAACTAATATGATTAATGAGCTAAAAATGAATTTACCGATTTTAAAAGTCGAAGGATTAACCGTATATCAAGGCAATTACCTAGCACTACGAGATGTTTCTTTTGAATTATTGCCAGGAACAGATACAGCTATAGTAGGGCCGAATGGTGCAGGTAAAAGTACTTTAGTCAAAGCTATTTTAGAATTAATTCCTCACAATAGCGGCAAAATTGAAATATTTGGCAGAAAAGTGAAAAACTTAGGTAATTTACGTCATTTATTGGGTTATATGCCCCAAAATTTTATTTTTGACCGTAGTTTTCCCATTTCAGTTAAAGAACTAGTGGGGCTAGGATGGGAGAAAATGACTAATAAAAACCAATCTAGAAGTTATTTCTGGAAAAACTTATTTAGACAAGACAGGGAAAAATCACTAGCCGTAGAGCAAGCTTTAGTCAGATGTGACGCTTATCATTTAAGAAATCAAGCTATTGGTATTCTTAGTGGTGGTCAACTTAAGCGAGTATTATTAGCTTACTGTTTGGTTACACCAAGGAAACTTTTGGTATTAGACGAAGCCTTTGCAGGGGTAGATATGCAAGGTGCAGCTGATTTTTATCAGTTGTTAAACGAGTTAAAGCAGCAGGAAGGGTGGACAATATTGCAGGTTTCCCATGATATTGATATGGTAAGCCACCATTGCGATCGCGTTCTTTGTCTTAACCAAACCGTTGTATGTACTGGTAACCCAGAAATAGCGCTTTCACCACAAAACTTATTAGCAACCTATGGGCCTGGTTTTAGCCGTTACCAACATCATCATTAAGCAATTCAAAACTTATATAGCAATCCGGAATCATACGTGAGAAAACACTGAACATGCTAATGTCTTTTCAAATACTCGTATTAATTGAAGTTTGAGGTTAAAATTATATACTTTGCATAATATATAGACTAAAAACAAGTTTTATAAATCACGCTTAAATATTTACGTGTTTTCTCATAAATCATTTATGATTGCTATACTGAAGCTAATGAACTATTCAAAAATAAATTAGCTAAATATTAAGTAGTACTTAATTCCAGCACTACGGAGAAATTTTTGCTTACTTTTTGCTTACTTGCTTGTCAAAACTGGGAAGTATGAAAAGCAACATTTAAAGCTATAGATAAACGCCAAAACTAGCCAAGCATTTTATACCATCTTGGCGAGTTTCGATATTTGGCTTCCTTTATAAACAAGCAAGAAGCTGCAAATTGTTTAGGTGTTAGCGTTCGCACCCTTGAGCGTTAAGTCCAGCAAAGTAGAATCAGCGTTAACCTTGTTCTGTCACTATCCGAAAGGTTTTGCTCTTTCTAAATTCTAGAGCTTTTGTATAGCAAGTGATTGTGCAATTATTTTTTAATAACAAATACAAGACCAATTTTTCTCTAAAAATATAGCTTGTATTAATTGTCTTATCAGCTTTCTAGCAATCGCTCTCCCTGAAAGTAACTGAAGAAAGTTATTATACAAAGCGAACAGCATTAGTATCATAAACTACTGCTAGTCTATCTAGAGAACCTGAATCGTACTCATATATAATTACATCATTCGCAAGACCTCCACCAATATTACTATTTCTGCCTAAAACAATAATACTGCCAGGTCTCACTTGAATTGTATCATCCTGAAAATTGTAATCTGTTATTATTGCATAACCAGATCCTTCATAAAAGTTGCCGTTTTGATCACCTATAACAAAAATATCGGAACCAGATCCTCCATTTAAAGTATCTTTTTCTTGATTAATGTAGGAGCTAGAACCATACAAAATATCACTACCATTACCCCCTAATAAAGAATCATTACCATTTCCTCCAAATAAAGAATCATTACCATAGTCACCATTGAGGATGTTATTGCTGCTGTTCCCTGTGATACTGTTATCGCTGGCGTTACCTGTACCGTAGATTGCAGTAGTACCAGTCAGGGTGAGGTTTTCAAAATTAGTTGTCAAGGTGTAGTTGATGCTTGAAGAAACTGTATCTATACCTTCATTGGCATTTTCTCTGACATCATCACCTACATTATCAACATAGAAAAGGTCATTACCAGCACCACCAAGCATTATATCTGCACCTGTACCACCGTTGAGGGTGTCATCACCATAGTCACCGTCGAGGATGTTATGGTTGCTGTTTCCTGTGATACTGTTATCGCTGGCGTTACCTGTACCGTAGATCGCAGTAGTACCAGTCAGGGTGAGGTTTTCAACATTAGCTGCCAAGGTGTAGTTGGTGGTTGAATAAACTGTATCTGTACCTTCATTGGCATTTTCTTTGACAACATCACCTACATTGTCAACATAGAAAAAGTCATCACCAGCACCACCAAACATTGTATCTGCACCTTTACCACCGTTGAGGATGTTACTGCTGCTGTTCCCTGTGATACTGTTATCGCTGGCGTTACCTGTACCGGCGATCGCAGCAGTACCAGTCAGGGTGAGGTTTTCAACATTAGCTGCCAAGGTGTAGTGGGTGGTTGAATAAACTGTATCTGTACCTTCATTGGCATTTTCGCTGACAACATCACCTACATCATCAACATAGAACAGGTCATCACCAGCACCACCAAACATTGCATCTGCACCTGTACCACCGTCGAGGGTGTCATCACCATAGTCACCGTAGAGGATGTTATTGCTGTTGTTACCTGTGATACTGTTATCGCTGGCATTACCTATACCGATGATCGCAGCACCAGACAGATACAGTTCTTCAACATTAGCTGTCAAGATGTAGTTGATGGTTGAAGAAACTGTATCTATACCTTCATTGGCATTTTCTCTGACAACATCACCTACATTATCAACCAAGAAAGAGTCATGACCAGCACCACCAAACATTGTATCTGCACCTGTACCACCGTCGAGGATGTCCGCACGATCTCCACCAAAGAGCAAGTCATTACCATTGTCACCATAGAGGAAGTCTATATAATCTCCACCATAGAGCCAGTCATTACCATCTCCACCATGGAGATCGTCTATACTAGAACTAGATCCACCATTGATGGTGTCATTACCACCAAGACCATATACTGTACCTGAGTATGTGATAGTGTCATTGCCTTCTGTACCGTAACGATCTTCACTGGGGTCCTGATATGAAGTAGGCATATGCATCCTTTCTTACTTAACTAGTTAAATTGCGCTTAAACGCATTTGCAAGTAATTTATCAGTAAGTGTATTAGCAGGAAATAGCTGAGAATGCCACTTATATAATTGGCACAAACAATAAGGTAATGTACTATTTAATACAAAAAAGATTTTAATTGAAAATATTATAAATAACTGAAAGTTAAGTTATTGAATTAGTACTAGCATCATAACTAATACTTCTTAAATATCCACTAGATTAATAAAGGTATAATTAATTTTATACTTAATTAAGTATTGATAGTAATATAACGTAATATATTATATATTATACAATTAGCTATTTGTTAAAAGATGTTAATTGTATTGACAAATGACATAATTAATTGTTATTTAATTACTAATTATTTACCTAATAAAAATTATTAGAATAATCGTAAAAAAATCTATTGTACGGCTTTGCTGCACGAGGCTAATGTGCCATTTATACCATATCTGAACTTGATTAATTCAACTTTTTGACTACTTCTATTCTTGCATTTTACGACATGCAAGCATTTTCATTTTGTAAATTGAATTTTTATAATGTTTGACAAAAACTAGAGTACGCCTAATAAAACTCGCCAACAATCTGATAGTATTTTTGCGACTGTCGATATTTGGCGAGATTTATGAACAAGCAAGAAGCCGCAGATTATCTAGGCGTGAGCGTTCGCGCCCTTGAGCGTTATGTCCAACAGGGTAAAATAAGCGACCTACCAGGGCAGTTATCACCCTAAACAAGCATCAGATACAGGGACTTCCGGCTTTTAGTAGGATACTTTAACGGGTTGTAACGTACTTTATGCCTGTGCAAATTTTAATTTCTTTTGGTTGGGCTAGTTAATCTAAGAGAAAATTATCTAACAATTTGTGATAAATAAAAGGCTAATCAGTTAAAAAGCTTACACATGAATTTATTCACTGATTGCCAGATAATTGAGTTAGCTGTCGTTAACGTTCAAGATTTACTGAAGTTATTAGAATTTCCCTTTATGCAGCGCGCGATCGCAGGTGCTGTATTAATGGGAATACTTGGCGGTTTATTAGGCTGTTTTGTCACCTTACGCCAGTTGTCTTTTTTTAGCCATGCTGTAGGTCATGCAGCCCTAGTGGGTGTAGCCTTAGGCGTACTGCTACAGTTAAATCCTACATGGATGTTGCTGCCATTTAGCTTAGTTTTTGGTGTAATTGTCCTTTACTTGATTGACAAAACAGATTTAGCTAGTGATAGCGTACTTAGTATAGTACTCTCCGGAGCTTTAGCGATCGGCATTATTCTTGCCAGCCTCATTCAAGGTTATCGCGGTAACTTGATGGGAGTACTGTTTGGGGATATTCTCGCCATTGACAATACAGATTTAATCTTGACGCTGCTGGTGTTGCTTAGTAGTAGCCTATTCTTACTATCAACCCTAAGACAACAAATTTTATTGACCCTGAATGCAGACGTAGCGCAGGTACAAGGTATCCCCGTTCAATTGTATCGCTATGGGTTTGTAGTATTGCTGTCACTAGCTGTAGCTGTTGCCATTAAGGCTGTCGGCGTTTTACTAGTCAACGCCTTTTTAGTCATTCCCGCCGCCACCGCCAAATTAATTAGTCATCATTTTACCCGTTTTCTAATTCTCTCAGTGATTATCGGTTCTAGTAGCAGCTTTGTTGGCATGATGGTTTCCGGTTTGTTTAACTTAGCCTCTGGCCCTAGTATTGTTCTAGTTCAGTTTCTCCTATTTATAGCTGTGTTCATCTGCCTCAAGTTGATTGGGAAAGCAGCATAAAAAATTTTTTCCTCATCCCCTTGCGCAATCCTGATAACTTTGCTAAATTTAGTAATCGTGGCAAAGAAAACGTCCCCGCCGGGATAGCTCAGTCGGTAGAGCAGAGGACTGAAAATCCTCGTGTCACCAGTTCAAGTCTGGTTCCTGGCATTTGAAAAAACCCTTGAAATCATTGAATTTCAAGGGTTTTTTGCTTTCTTATCTCTGAAAATGGAGAACAAATGTTCTACTATTTATGTCAATTTTGGACATTTTTGGATACCTTTAGATACAAATTGGGTGTAAATTGGGTGTAAAAGAGTTAGAGTAGAGGAGTAATTACACCTTTTAAACCTATGTTCTCCAAAACCCCTACAGGACGAGCATCTAAGGGTTCTGTATCAATCATTAACTCTCACGAACGGTTGCAGTTACGGTTTAGATATCAGGGCAAGCGTTATTACATCTCTACGGGTTTAGCTGATACTCCCGCTAACCGCAAATTGGCAGAGATGAAGGCATCCGAGATAGAGAAAGATATACTCTGCGAACGATTAGACCTATCTCTGAACAAGTACCAACCTCAATCGGCTTTAAGCACGGTTACACCCATTACACCCATTAGAAAGTCCCAACCTCAATTAGATGAACTTTGGGACAAGTATAGCGAGTTTAAGAAACCGCAAGTTAGTCCGAGTACTTTCGCCAAAGACTTTACTAAGCATCGAAATCACATTGCTAAGTTACCTACGCGATCGCTAGATGAGGCATCTGCTATTCGAGATCATCTGTTATCAAATCTCACTCCAGATGCAGCAAAGCGCTGCTTAACCCAACTGAAAGCTTGCTGTAATTGGGCAATGGATGAGGGATTAATCGACACTAACCCTTTTGCCACTATGAAAATCAAAGTCCCTAAGGGTACTTCCGAGGAACAGGACGTTAATCCTTTCACCAAGGAAGAGAGAGATTTAATTATTCGTACTTTCGCTAGCGATCGCCACTATAGTCATTACACCAACTATGTGCGCTTCCTTTTCTTTACTGGATGTAGACCATCAGAAGCAGTTGGCTTGAAATGGAAGCACATTACTAATAGTGTGATTCAGTTTCGGGAATCTGTTGTTGTCTCAGAAGATGGCTTAGTCCTGAAAGATGGACTAAAAACCCAAAGAAAACGGGATTTTCCGATTAATTCAGAAGTGCAAGCAATTTTAGATGAGATTAGACATGAGGGCAATAACCCTGAATCTCTAGTGTTTATAAGTCCGAAAGGAAAATTTATTGACCATCACAACTTTGCTAACCGTGCATGGAAGTCAATCTTAACTAAGTGTAATGTCCCTTATCGTAAAAGCTACCAGACACGACATACCTTTATCAGCTTATGTGTGGAAGCACATATTAATAGTACCGCGATCGGTCGATGGACTGGAACATCAGCCAAAATGATTGACAATCACTATGGCGCTACTAACTTTACGAACCTTAGGCCACCCGAACTTTCTTAAAGGAGGAGTTCAATAATGACAGACCAATCCAGCGAACCAGAACAATACCAGATTCGCGGCAGACATTGTTATATAAAGTACTTATCTACGAGAAGAAGAGGAGATTACCTGGTTTCTAACGCAGAATATGGCTATCAATCAGTTGGATTACCTCATGGAACTGAAGAGGAGAAAATAGCATTCTTTATATCTGCATTACCAGATGCACAATTGCTAGATGGAGGAAAGAATATTGGTTGCGGAGTTCTACAAGCTTGGGTGGGATACAAGGATGCCTGTGTCAATATTGCTAAATGCTTTTTGTCAACTAAAGGTGAGGTTGATGATCCTCTTTTACCATTACTTGAGAAAGGTGAAATTGATAAGTGGGCATACGAATATAAGTGGCTAGAAGCTGACTTATACAAAAATCTTTGGCATTTAATCTGCGATAACAGCAGATTAATCACACTAAATTTAGATAAAAATTGGGGTTATCCTTTTACATCTAATACAGATTTGCTGTGCGAAATGGTGAGAGGAGACATAGAGGGAGAGTTTAGCCGTTATCTTTTGAGTTCTTATGAATATAAGGGTTGGGAAATTGATCAAATTGATAAGCTCAAACGGAAAATGCACAAAGATAAGTTTCCTGAGGGAGAGAAAGAGATAGAAGAAGAAAAGAAGTTTTGGAAATTAGTTGACAAAAATGCAGCAAAGGCTATCTGGTATGACCGTGTGATCGCTATAGCCTATGAACTTGCAGATCGTGGAGTACAAAAAATCAAAACATACTTAGATATTAATTCAAATAATATTGATGCTATGGCTCGCTTAAGGATTAAAAGTGTTCGTGATCCAGCACTCAAGAGTCATAGGCGAAAATCTCACTATTGTGTTGAGGGCGTAATTACTGAGGGTACTCTCCGGCAGAAATGGAAGGATTGTAAAGCTTAACAGTTTATACAACGTGAGTTCGGGTTAAGCAGAGGGGGTACAAGCCGCTTTATCTGAAGGCTGGGTTATGGCCATAGGAGTGCTGTATTTGAGGTTATTTCCACCTGACTACTTATCCCGAGCTTTTGTTACGAAAACTTAACAGTTTTCACATCCTTTACATTGAAGCAGTTGCTGTCAAACAATAGTGTCCATAAGAATTGAAAAATACTTATGGAAATACAATTCTGTTCAAAAAGAACTCTCAGCCAAACCACAGGGCTTTCAAACTCGACCTTTAAGAAATATCGGCTATCCGGCGTTTGGCTTGAGGGAATTCATTGGCAAAGGATAAATTCTCGTTCTATTCTCTATAATTTGCCGTTGATACTGGACTGGGTAGCTAATCATAATGCTCCAGCAGTACATCAAAAGGCAATAGAAAATTACTTGCGATCGCTGCCTTCCAATAAGCAAAAGTACAGGAAGGGTAGCTGATGTCAAAATCTCAATTAATCTACTCTAGCCACCGAAAGCCATGCCCTATATGTGAGCGCACCAAGGATCAAGATTGCCGATGGAATGATGATGTCGTTTTGTGCCACACATACATAGATAAGGATGCTGCTATTTCTGGTTATATCTATCGAGGAGCAACAGATGATGGATTGTGGGGGCAGTACTTTCCGATAATAGAAGAACCGTCAAACAAAAAGTCTTATTATCCTAGTGCTAGTACCAAAGCAGAAGAGCTATCTAAACCCATCCGTGCTAACTCGAGAAAGGAATTTTATTATCCGGATGCTCAAGGCGACAAGCTAGTTAAAGTAGTGCGTACAGATTCAGGTGATGGACAGAAAAAATTTGCTCAATATCATTGGAACGGCAAAGAATGGGAAGCAAAACTGACTGATGAAGCTAAAGCAAAGATTCATCTCTACCGAATTCATGAAGCTATAAATCAAGATGCGATCGCTGATGGGAAACCTATTCTCAAAGTTGAGGGAGAAGGCAAAGTAGACTCTCTAATAAAGATGGGGATTCCTGCTACTTGTTCTATTGGCGGATCAGGTGCATGGAGACGCTACGGCTATCCCAATTACCTCGAGGATTTAAAAGGAGCTAGTGTTGTATTATGTCCAGATCAGGATGTAGTAGGAATTAAACACTGTGAAGAAATTGCTCAACCAAAACTAAGTAGAACTCAGGACATACAATCAACTAACTCAAGTGCAATAAATCTCATTGGGTGCAGCAATTTATGAAAATCCGTCATTTTTTAGGTGTAGCATTCTTAGTGCTGATGGTTGGGTGTTCGCCTGCCCAATCCCAAATCCCACCTAACACTGAACTTTCCCCATCAATAAGCGTGCATTTACTCCTGGGAAATCCCAGCAGCGCAACGCCAACGAGCATTACACCTGACAATTACCTGATGGTAAAAAATCAGTATGCACTCTCAATCAACCGCAGCAAAGGGACTGCGAATTGGGCAAGCTGGCAGCTTAACTCCTCATGGCTAGGAAACGCAGAGCGCCAAGATAACTTTCGCCCTGACAACACGTTGCCTACGGGTTGGGAGCGGGTAACTCCTTCTATGTACTCTGGTTCAGGTTATGACCGAGGTCACATTGTCCCTTCGGCAGACCGCACCAAGACCAAAGAAGATAATTCCTCAACTTTCCTCATGACTAACATGATGCCCCAGAGCGCCGATAATAATCGCAACACTTGGGGGAATTTAGAAGATTATTGTCGAGAACTGGTAAGCCTTGGCAAAGAACTTTACATTATCGCCGGGCCTAGTGGCAGTCTTGGCGAACCCCTCAAGGGTAAGGTCACAGTTCCTCAATCGACTTGGAAGATTGTTGTCGTACTAGATACCCCAGGTTCTGGGATTAATGGTATTACCGCTAATACTCGTGTTATCGCGGTTAATATACCGAATGAACAAGAAATTAATAATGACTGGAGAGCTTATAAAGTCAGCGTTGATGAATTAGAGAAACTTACAGGCTATGATTTTCTCTCCTCGGTTTCCCCAAATATTCAAGAAGTCATTGAAAGTAAGGTAGATCCGTGAACGACTCAAGTTTCTACAATTTTAGTGGAAAGCCCTGCTAAGTCAGCTGATGGCGTGGTTCCAAGAATATAAACATCAGCTTCTTTGCTACCGAGGCGATACACTTGTGGGTTACTGAGATTGGTTTTAATTACCTGCACTAGATTCTGGAATTTTTTCACAGTTTCTTGCTCAGAAGGGCTATGCCAATCTTCTTGTTTTGTCGCCACCTGAAAGAAATCATCAACTGCTATTACTTTGACAGGTGTATCTGGGGAATGATCTGTCTGTTGCACAACTTTTTCTGGTGTTACAGGTGCGATACCTGACCAAAGAAACACCAAAAATGGATACTCAGATTCGCTGGTAAATAACAAACCATAAGATGCTTGTTTTAATAGAGCGATAATTTCTGAATTGGTCTTAGTCATAAAACTAAAATTAGTAAGTTAAAATTCAAAATATTGTTTATAGACTTGCCTATTTAGTAGCAGAGAACATATAACTAAGGTGCCTAAAAATTGTTGAAGAACATATTCATCCGCTATTATTGTCATTCTTAGCCATGTTAGAGGATGTTTGGAAAGTATTAAACAATTCAATTAAGCGAGTCTTCTCAGCACTAACCTAATCATTGCAACTTGTACAAATACTTCATGGATTTGTGGTAGAAATTCGTAGTCTTTATCCAAGCGATGACACCAATTAAACCAACCAAAACTGCGTTCGATTACCGAACTGCAATACTACATAAACCATAAACAAAATTCTTTGGCTATCTTCAGTATAGAAGGGTTATTAGGGTTGATGGCGTTGGTCACACGATACCCAGTAACTGTATATTCAGACGCTCAGGAAGGTGAGGTATGCCAAGGCGAGAAGTTCCCCCCTGTACCGTCTAGTTAGTAAAGACGCCAGCGACCAGAGTAATGACAATGTTCACTTGAGCATATTTACAAGCGCGATCGCTATAGTATTATTTACTTTTCTTAGAGTTTGGTATTTTAATCATAAAATTATTCCTTTGTTCTTCACGCATAAGGAATAGATGGGTGTAAATTGGGTGTAAAATGTCTAAATTCAACTTCAAAGTACTGATATACAAAGCTTTTTATTAGGACTGAAAATCCTCGTGTCACCAGTTCAAGTCTGGTTCCTGGCATTACTACAAAATTTACATTTCTCCCACAGAGCAAGGGTTTTGGAGGTTTAGTAAAAAAAGCTGTAATCAAATTATTGGGTATGTTTAGGTCGATTTAGCGAAAAAAATGGTGTAAAGATGGTGTAATCCTTGTGTAGACTAGAATGTAGATTACACCAGATACCCCCATGAAAACGAAAACCCCAACTGGCAGGGCTTCCAAGGGTTCTGTCACAACCATCCTTTCCAATGGACGCATTCAGCTGCGCTTCCATTTTGCTGGCAAGCGTCATTATATTTCCACGGGCTATCCTGACACACCACAACATTGGAAGCTAGCCCAACTCAAAGCCTCAGAAATCGAAAAAGATATTTTGTGCGAGCGGTTTGACCCCAAGGATTTAAGCAAGTACAGCCCCGAAGGTTCTGTCCGTAAGGCTCAAGCAGGTACACCATCGCAAAAATCCCAACCAACCCTTCCCCAGTTGTGGGAGAAATATGTAGAATTTAAGCGACCAAATGCTTCTCCAAGTACCCTGGCAAAGGATTATCAGAAAGTTGACCGTTGTCTTAATTTGTACCTGCCAAAGAAGTCTATTGACGATGCAGTTGCAATTAGAGACTGGTTGGTGGCGAATAAAACGGCCAATTCTGCAAAACGTATTTTGACGCAAATAAATGCCTGTTGCAATTGGGCTGTGAAATCTCAACTAATTACCAATAATCCGTTTGTGGGGATGGCTGCCGATATTCGGGTTCCCAAGGGGGAATCGGAGGATACGGATATCAATCCTTTTTCTTTGGAGGAGAGGGATAAAATAATCGAGGGTTTTAAGAGCGATCGCCATTACAAATACTACGCTTCCTTCATTGAATTCCTATTTATGACTGGCTGTACCTGGATTTCTCACAAAGGCTAAAAGAAGAGGGGTCAAAAACTGTGAAAATGTAGATTAGGAAAGAATTTCAGCAGTTTTGAACATGACCCCAGTATTCACAGATTGTATACCGGAACAATTCCAATTTGAAAAAGTAGATTCATACTCGGTTCTAGTTAATTTCAAGGGTGAGAATGTAACATCGGATGCAGGAATAAGCTTAATTGCAGAACTAGACCGGAAAAGAGGAATAACATCTCGGTTAGCGAAATGTTTTAAAGATTACCGAGAAGCAAAAAGGATTAAGCATCCTGTGGATAGTTTAATTGCACAGAGAGTATATGGCTTAATCATGGGGTACGAAGACATAAATGACCATGAACAGTTAAGGCACGACTTAATGTTTGGGTTGTCAGTGGGAAAAGTAATTGGTCTAGAGAATGAAGCAGCGACTCTAGCTGGAAAAAGTACCTTAAATCGTATCGAACACTGCCCAGAAACAGTTTCAAATAGAGCCGATAGTCGGTATCATCGCATTGAACATCAGGCAGAAGCAATAGAAAATTTGTTGGTTGAAATATTTTTGGAATCCTATTAAAAACCACCAAGACAGATAATTTTGGATTTGGACGTTACCGACGACCTCGTACATGGAAATCAAGAAGAAGCGTTCTTTAACCCTTATTATGGAGGATATTGTTATGCGCCCCTCTATATTTTTTGCGGTAAACATTTATTAGCAGCAAAATTGCGTGCTTCTAATGTAGACCCAGCAGAAGGAGCATTGTCCGAATTACAAAGGGTAATTAAACAAATACGCTCATGTTGGGGTAAGGTGAAAATTCTGGTGCGCGGAGATAGTGCGTATTCCAGAGAAGAAATTATGGCATGGTGCGAATCCCAAGTAGGTGTAGATTATGTGTTTGGGTTAGCACCGAACAATAGGTTATTACAACTATCTCAATCGACCAAAAACCGAGCTGCTGAAGAATATTCACAAAAACTTCAAACCTTAGTCAGTTTTTTTGAAACTTTATTTATTCCTGATCAAGAGTTGAAAAAGCAAGCCACAGCATTAGTTGATGAATCAGTTTGGTATTGTTCACTTGACTATAAAACATTAGACTCTTGGAGTCGTAATCGTCGTGTGGTTTCAAAAATTGAATATGGTGAGCAAGGGGCAAATACTCGCTTTGTTGTGACTTCACTACCTACTAAATTAGTGCCGCCAGGACGACTTTACACCCAAAAATATTGTCCGCGAGGTGATATGGAGAATCGTTTCAAGGAACAAAAACTAGAATTGAAAAGTGACAGAACCAGTACCCACACATTCGTTGGTAATCAATTACGTTTGTGGTTTTCGTCTATTGCCTATGTTTTGATGAACGCTTTACGAGAACAGTGTTTAGCTAAAACAGAACTACGAAATGCCCAAATTGGTACTATTCGGACAAAATTATTGAAGTTAGGTGCAACTATCACTTTTAGCACCCGAGAAATTTTGATTGCGATTACTAATGCTTGCCCTTACCAAGAGACTTTTGCAATTGCTTACAAGTATTTGAGTATGTTGCCTAATTTCACTTGATTTTAGTTGATTTGACCTGATTTAAACCTGAATTATTAACTTACACTTACACTTACACTTAGAGTTGGATTTATTCAATTCTAATTTTACCGTGTCTAGATTTTATCTCTAGAGGTTTTTTATTTTATTATTTCAGTATTTAGAGTATTTAATTATCTATTATTCTCAGTATTAATATTGAGGAATATCTAGGTTTTTAAGTCCGAGTTATTTGTGTATAAATTCGATTAGTCTGAATCTTGAGTATATCAATATTTTTTTCTAACTTGTGAGAAATCCGGGATAAGTTATCCTGTGACTATTTTATAGTATTTTTGTACTATTTATTGTTTGGCTTTAGTTTTGCGATCGTTATTTAAGAGTAAGCTTTAATAACACTTCTGGTATTTCGCCATCTCAGCAAAATACCAATCTGAAATGATCTCAAAAATATAAGACCTATGTTACAAACCCTGGTTTGCACAAAATGGCGTAATTTATGAATTGCGCTCCGCAAATTACTTGGAGGCGATCGCTCGTTACCGACTTTGATATTTTCTCCATCAACTAACCCAGAAGTCCCGCAGATTCGTTTTTCTGGTTGTTGCTCCATTGAGGCAAATCAACCGACGCTTCAAGGGTTGCTAAGTCCAGTAGATGTGTAAACACAAAGCAGCTTGTCCCTGGACATCGCAAAACAATCGTTGAATTTTGCTGTTCTTCCAAATGCGCCCATACCTGAGAAGCAATGGCATAAGCAAGTAAAGGTGGCACACTATTACCGATCGCCTTGCGAGCAGCCAGCTTACTTGCCCCAAAAGCGAACCAATCAGGAAAACTGTGTAATCTCGCGGCTTCACGAACCGTTATCACCCGCGCATGTTCGTAATGTATCGGTCTTGCTGCTGTTCGATTCCCACTCCCAGCACGTAATGTCGGGGACAACCCATTGGCTGACAATCGTTTTGCCCAAGTAGTCGGTTCTTTCTCTCCAAGAATAGTATCACCATATTTTTGTTGTTTTGCTGCTGTATGTACTGTTGCTTGAAATCCACCAATCAGGTTCGATGATTTTGGAGTAACAGGGAAGATTTTGTCCAAATATTGGGCGTATTCGCCCTTGTGGTTTAACCTCCAATTGTCGATTTGGGAATTGATAGGGATGTGGCTTAGGTCAGCGATAGCGTCAAAGACGCTGACCTTCGGTATCGCATCCCCCACATTCAACTTCTTCTCGCTCTCGACAGGTGCAGCAACTTTCCCCAACCAAGATCACCAAAAGTTGCCAAGAACCTTAATTTTGATGGGGTGATGAGTGTATCAAAACCTAACTTTCTCCCGTGCTTATCTTCATCACTACGATATTTGCCCCGTGGGAATTGTTGAGTATGATGACCAAGAAAGTCAAATCCAGCAATCCGTGGATGGACAAACTACTATTCAGGTGTCGTCAGCAAACGCATATTTAACCAGGCTGATACAACTTTATTCAGCCAGCTAAAAGCATGGGCAGAACATCGTCACCCTAATAAATCTTCCAGATGGAGTTGCCAAAAGTATTGGCAAACTGTAGGGTCTGATAATTGGGTATTTAAACCCCATAACCAGAAGATTCGCTTACTCAAGCACCGTGAAACTCGCATTGTGAGACACATACAGGTGCAAGGAAGCCGTAGCCCGTTTGATGGGGACTGTGTGTACTGGAGTTCCAGAATGGGTAAACATCCTGAAGCGCCAACAAGAGTGGCAACACTTTTGAAGATGCAAAAAGGAAAGTGTACTCACTGTGGACTGTTTTTTCACCATGAAGAAGTGGAAATTGACCATAAAATCCCCCGTTCAAAAGGCGGTAAGGATAGATACGACAACCTTCAGTTACTTCATGGACACTGCCACGATGCTAAAACGGCAGCAGATAAATTTGCTGTTGCAATTCCAGAAATAGATGAGGATTATCTCAACTTTCATCCCTTCTAATTCTGAATTTATAGGTGTGTTTGACAAACACCAAATCACGCTCGGAGCCGTGTGAAATTAACGTTTCATGCACGGTTTTGTAGCCGAGTCAGGGGGGTGACTTCCTGGCTTAGGCATCCAGGTAGGGATAGAGTTTTAATGAAGAATCAAACTCAACAGTTAAGTTCAAACTGATTTTTTAAATAATTCCGATTCGATTAAGGCAGAGAAGACTGTTGAGAAAACAAACAACTCAAAAGATGATTAGTTTGTTGGCATTGGGTAAACTCTCGCTTCATTTGGGATGCCGTTAGAGAAACCAAAGCCACTGCAAAAACCATCAGCATTGGATTAGCTTTGGCAACCCTAAACCACCATCGCCAGTTACCCAAATCGAGGTTTGTCCGTAAAAGTTTTGGCAATGAAAAGAACTGCACCAACCCCGAGGGAGCAATTCTACTTCCTGGCAACCATTCTTCTTCAGTATTGACGAAAACTACTTGTATACGGGGATTTTGCTCAACCATTGAGGCAGTCTTGAGCGCTGATGATTGCTCACGCGCATCAGGTATGAGAAATCCCATGACAATCAGCTTGTGTGTATTGTTCAAGCCGTAAAGATTGAGTTGTCCTACAGCTTGATAAATAGTATTGCGATCAAGATACTTTTTGCACTCAATGATTGCACCACCATGCCAATTGGTGACAATATCAGCCCTGCCACCATTGGCAGAAACTTCCAATTGAGTTTGAAATCCACGTTCTTTTAAGCGATCGCTAATATATTTTTGTAAGTCACTTTCGCGCCAATAGGCAGG
>NZ_CAWPNJ010000020.1:0-150770 GCF_963889195.1 Calothrix sp. FACHB-168 | reverse complement strand
AAAACTCTTGTGGGATGGGCGTCTCGCCCGTCCTGGGCGGACAAGACTTCGGCGTGAGCGCTCAGTCGAACGCTGTCCACCCCACAAGAAAATTATATTGCCACATTTTAGGCGTGTCAGACCACTACTGGCGCGACAAGGCTAAAATGGTGCATTAATAAAACTCTTGTGGGATGGGCGTCTCGCCCGTCCTGGGCGGACAAGACTTCGGCGTGAGCGCTCAGTCGAACGCTGTCCACCCCACAAGAAAATTATATTGCCACATTTTAAGCTTGCCACGCCACTACGAAAATATATTAATGAGGCTTTTTTCTTCATTAATGAGGTTCTGAGGTTCATTAATCAGGCTTTTATCTTCATTAATGAGGTTTCGAGGCTCGTTAACGAGGTTCTGAGGCTCATTAATCAGGCTTTTTTCTTCATTAATGAGGTTCTGAGGTTCATTAATGAGGCTTTTATCTTCATTAACGAGGTTCTGAGGCTCATTAATGAGACTTTTTTCTTCGTTAATGAGGTTTCGAGGCTCATTAATGAGTATTAAGGACTATTACCGACAGTATAATAGGCAAAATTGCCATATTTAATACTTATGCTTAATAATCCTGACTTACTTACCAAACTCTATAACGCCTTTAACGCCTTTGAACCCTTACCCGCCGATGATACAAGGTATGTTGATTGTCAGGATGTGCGGGGAGATGCAGATATTTTCCAAGAATTGGGAAATCGGATGCGATTGGCAAACACTAATACCTGCCAATTATATTCTGGACATCGGGGTGCTGGGAAATCTACAGAATTACTTAGGTTAAAGAAATATTTAGAAAATCGGCAATTCTATGTTGTCTATTTTGCTGCTGATGAAGAAGATATTGATTCCGAAGATGCTCAATATACAGATATTCTCCTAGCTTGTACACGCCGCTTGCTCAAAGATTTACAGAAAATTGCCAATCCTCGTCCTATACTCAACTGGTTAAAAAGTCTGTGGGGTGAGTTGAAAGATTTGGCGCAAACTCCCATAGAGTTTGAGAGTCTAGAAATAGAAGCGCAAATTGCTCAATTTGCCAAACTAACAGCAAATTTAAGAGCCGTTCCCCAGCTACGTCAACAGATTCGCCAAAAAATTGATCCTCACACTGTAACTCTAATTCAGGTATTGAATGAATTTCTGAAAGATGCTAAAAAGAATTTACCTAATGGCAGCAAAAAACTGGCGGTAATTGTCGATAATTTAGACCGGATGGTATTAGTTAAGGACGGAGATAACACTAACTATGAGGAAGTTTTTGTAGACCGTAGCGGACAACTCAAAGGTTTAGATTGCCATTTAATTTATACTGCACCTATTTCCTTACTGTATTCTAAACGCGGCACAGATATTCGCGATATCTATGGTGAATGCCTAATTTTACCGATGATTATGGTGAAAACTCCTGATGGGGAAACTTATCAGCCTGGAGTGAAGAAAGTTAAAGAATTAATTAGCAAGCGAGTTCGGCAAATTGCACCGGAAGTTTCACTAGAAAAAGACATTTTTGATAGTCCTGAAACCTTAGAAAGACTGTGTTTGATGAGTGGAGGTCATGTGAGGAATTTGCTATTGTTAACTCAAGATGCTATTGGACGGATTGATGAGTTACCTATTACAAAAAATGCCGTGCAACGTGCAATTACTCAAGCGAGAGATACCTATCGTCGCACTGTAGAAAACTCACAATGGCATCTTTTAGCTGAGGTGTCCCGTTCTAAAAAACTTCCTGGTGATGACCTATACCGAAGTTTGATGTATAATCGCTGTCTTTTAGAATATAAATATATTGATGATGAGGGAGAGATGCAGCGCTGGTATGATATTCATCCATTAATTCAAGGAATTGCCGAATTTAAAGAAGCTGTAGCGAAACTTCCATGAACCCAAATGTAGATGATTGGGATGAGGATTTACCCCCAGAACCAGAAGCAGCCTATCAAGACTTAGTTCGCGCACTAAGGCGTAAATCAGGATTTGGCTTGTTTTTTGTGCAATGTACACCTGTGGAAGCAGAGAATTTAATTGCTAAACTTCCACAGGAGATTCCCCAGAAGCAGATAGAAGCTTTGCGCTTAGTTGAGGCGATTGATAATTTATATAAGCGAGTGGCTGAGTTTGTTAAAGATAAACAAATTGATATTTTATTAATTAAAGGTCTGGAATATTCTTTATATAAATACGAAAAAAGAACTTTTGGTGAAATTACAGAAGGACAATTCAGCAATTTAACCAGCGTACCGCATATTTTAAATCATCTAAATCAACAGCGAGAACGTTTTAGAGATGATTTACCATTTTGCTTTGTGTTTCTTTTGCGGTCATTTTCCATAGACTATTTTATCCACCGCGCCCCAGATTTTTTTGATTGGCGTTCGGGAATATTTGAACTACCCACTACACCAGAATTGGTAGAACAGGAATCAACTCGACTGATATTAGAAGGAAACTATGAACAGTATTTGAAACTTAGCCAAGAACAAAAGATTGAAAAAGTCTTAGAAATTCAAGACTTATTGGCAGAAAAACATCAGACAGAAGATAGTAAAGTAAGTTTACTATTTAAACTGGGGAATTTGCTATACACAGTAAAAGAATACGAAGCGGCGATCGCATCCTATGACAAAGCCTTAGAGATTAAACCTGATTTACACGAAGCTTGGTACAACCGGGGGATTGCGCTAGGGAATTTGGGACGCTATGAACAAGCGATCGCATCCTATGACAAAGCCTTAGAGATTAAACCTGATTTACACGAAGCTTGGAACAACCGGGGGACTGCGCTAGAGAATTTGGGACGCTATGAACAAGCGATCGCATCCTACGACAAAGCCTTAGAGATTCAACCTGATGATCACGAAGCTTGGAACAACCGGGGGTATGCGCTAGAGAATTTGGGACGCAATGAACAAGCGATCGCATCCTATGACAAAGCCTTAGAGATTCAACCTGATTACCACGAAGCTTGGTACAACCGGGGGAATGCGCTAGATGAGTTGGGACGCAATGAACAAGCGATCGCATCCTATGACAAAGCCTTAGAGATTCAACCTGATTACCACGAAGCTTGGTACAACCGGGGGTATGCGCTAGATGAGTTGGGACGCTATGAACAAGCGATCGCATCCTATGACAAAGCCTTAGAGATTCAACCTGATGATCACGAAGCTTGGTACAAGCGGGGGTATGCGCTAGATGAGTTGGGACGCTATGAACAAGCGATCGCATCCTATGACAAAGCCTTAGAGATTCAACCTGATTACCACGAAGCTTGGTACAACCGGGGGTATGCGCTAGATGAGTTGGGACGCTATGAACAAGCGATCGCATCCTATGACAAAGCCTTAGAAATTAAACCTGATGACCAGGATGCTAGAAACAACAGAAGAGTAGCATCCATAAAATTGAAATGGCAAAAATTAACTAAAGTTGTGACAGGGTTTTTGCAGCTTATTGGTTTTAGACGTTGATTTAATATCTGCTATTTAGTAGTTTGTAGTAGGCTAACTCACCTTGAATTATTGATGGTGCGTTGCGCTTGGCGACAACACACCCTACATTTAAATTTATTAACTTAATTACGAATTACAAATAAATTGCACATTCACCCAAGCATCTACCCATCAGATGAAAACAGACACGATTTTTTACAAACTCTTTCAAGAATTTCCGAATATTTTTTTTGAACTTATTGGCAAACCAGAAACAAATACAAATCTCTACGAATTCAAAAGCCAAGAAATCAAAGAAACTGGCTTCCGCCTAGATGGAATATTTTTAACATTAGACTCCACCCCAGAAATCTCTACCACTGAACCAATATATTTTGTTGAAGTTCAATGTTATAAAGATAAACGCTTCTACGACAGATTATTTAGCAGTATTCTGCTTTACTTCTACCAATATCAACCAATCAACCCTAACTGGTATGCTATAGTCATTTTTGATGCTCGGACAAATGATGTAGACTTTCCCCAGCGTCTTAATTCATTTAGAGAACCTCATTTACGCTGCTTTTATCTAGATGAAATGGGAGACGAACCATACCAATCATTGGGATTGGGAATTGTGAAGTTAATTGTAGAAGGTAAGCAAAAAGCACAAGAATCAGTCAAGCAACTAGTTAATCAAGCTAGAGAAGAAGTCAAAGACACAGCCATCCAAAGAAAAGTTTTAGAATTAATAGAGGCGATTCTGGTAAACAAGTTTCCTAATTTGAGCAGGGAGGAGGTAAAAGCAATGTTAAGTTTGGAATTAATCAGAGGTACAAGAGTATATGAGGAGTTAAAAGAAGAAGCTAGAGAAGAGGTGAAAGAAGAAGTTAAACAAGAAGTTCAACAAGAAATCGAGGAACAAGCCAAAAGGAAAATAATTGCAAAACTTCTGCAACGTGGAATGACTGTGCAAGAAGTAGCTGAAATATTAGAGTTAGATGTAGAAGTGATTAGAAATGTAGCGGGGGAAGAAGTTTAAACTAATAGTAATTTAAATCATATTTGCGCTACATCAATATATTCTAGAGGGCATGGCAGTGCCAGTGCCCCTACAATCTGTCGCATTCTTTTTTCCAATTAGTATAAGATAAAACCCTGACAATACTAGGCTTTCAACTGTGTCAACAGTCAACACTTCGACAGGCTCAGTGCAGCGCAGTCAACAGTCAACAGCTATAATAAAAAACTCCATCTTTTTTTGGATGGAGTTTGCCGTTATTGACGATAAATTGATGATTTTAATATTCAATTCCTGGTTGAGCTTTCACACCTTGATCGCGGAAAGGATGCTTCACTAATGTCATTTCGGTTACCAAGTCGGCGCGTTCAATTAAGGCTGGTGGTGCGCCTCTACCTGTAAGAATTACGTGAGTACCAGCAGGTTTTGTAGCTAAACCAGCTAATACTTGCTCAACTTGTAAGTAACCCATTTTCAGAGCAATATTAATTTCATCTAATAAGACTAATCTAAACTCTGGGTTGCGAATATATTCTAAGGATTTTTCCCAAGCTGCTTGTGCTTTATCTAAATCGCGATCGCGATCTTGGGTTTCCCAGGTAAAGCCTTCGCCCATAGCATGAAATTCTAACTGATCTTGCCAACTACTAAACACCCTTTTCTCTGAGGGTTCCCACGCACCTTTAATAAACTGGACGATCGCCACTTTATACCCATGACCAAGCGATCGCAATACCATTCCTAAAGCCGCAGTGGTTTTCCCCTTCCCATTACCAGTATTTACAATCACTAATCCCTTTTCGGGGACAGCTTGTGCTATCCGCTTATCTTGGACTTCTTTACGTCGCTGCATCTTTTGGCGATACTGTTCGTTACTCAAAGATGAGGACATTACCTCGTCAATTACACGTGCAATCTCTTGGTCTGAATCTAATTGTTGTGGGTTATCGTTTTTCATCAATTATTATTTGTCAGTTGCTAGAGACGCGATTAATCGGGTCTGTACAAGAATGCCCAATGCCCATTAAATAAGAATACGCAGCTAGATTCCTATATATGTCTACTCAAATTACACTAAAAAATCTGGAAAATATATTAGGTTTTGTCACATTATTGACGAATCAAGAAGTTAAGCTATATAACATCCAAACTGAACCATTGACTTTTGAACCATATTGCTATTCTAAAGAATTTAACGAGCTTATTACAGCACTTTATCAAGAAAACTTTATCATTTCTTTTGATTGGTTAGCTTGGAAACAATCAGCAGATAGTTTTATTACTAATCCTGAACTATTAAATGTAGCAGATATTTCTACATTACAAAAATTGTTCACAACGCACATTCGCCAAGAGCGATTTTGTAGCGGTCATTTAGCTAAGATGATTGACAATAAACACTTATTAGCAATATTCCAAAGATTACAAGCAATTTATGCGGCTGGGATGTTAGAAAATAATCACAATCATGGTGAAGCGAAAATGAGCCAGCAAACATCAGTTATTCAAGGTGATATCACCCAGCTACCAGTCGATGCAATTGTCAACGCTGCAAAAAACTCTTTATTGGGTGGTGGCGGTGTGGATGGCGCAATTCATCGCGCTGCGGGGCCGGAATTATTAGCTGAATGTCGTCTGTTAAATGGTTGTGCTACTGGGGAAGCGAAAATTACCAAAGGTTATCAACTTCCCGCAAAGTGGGTAATTCACACCGTCGGCCCTGTGTGGTATGGTGGCGATCGCGGTGAAGATGAAATGTTAGGGCGATGTTACCGCAATAGCTTGACTTTAGCAGCACAATATCAAATTAAAACCATTGCTTTTCCGGCGATTAGCACAGGCGTTTATGGGTTTCCAATGGAACGCGCCTGTAAAATTGCAGTTTCGGAAGTTAACAAGTTTTTACACAGCCATAAGTCTATCGAACAAGTGATTTTTGTCTGCTTTGGACAAAGTGCTTACGAATGTTATCTAAAAGTTATACGAGAATTAACGTAATCCTAGATAACATTAGATTCGGCGTATTTACTTTTCGGGATTCTCAGAATGTCAAAACAACTAGGTCAAAAAATTGCACCGATTCCCATGTCAAACGAGATCGGCGTAGTTGATTTGATTGATAATTACTTTACCGCTTACAACTCCGCGCGGTTGCGGGAAATATGTCAACTGCTGAGTCGTGAGGTGTTAACCCCTGGTGTCACAGTCGGTGTCAGTCTTTCTGGGGCGATGACACCAGCCGGATTTGGGGTTTCCGCCCTTGCGCCGTTAATTCGCAACGGCTTTATTGACTGGATGATTAGCACTGGTGCAAATCTTTATCACGATATGCACTATGGTTTGGGTTTTGAATTATTTGCGGGTAATCCCTTTTTAGATGATGTGAAACTACGTCAAGAAGGAACTATCCGCATTTATGACATTATTTTCGGCTATGATGTGCTGCTAGAAACTGATGCATTTATCCGCAAGATACTGCAAGCAGAAGCTTTTCAAAAGCGCATGGGAACGGCTGAATTTCACCATTTGCTGGGTAAGTATGTTTGGGAAATTGAAAAGCAATTAGGGGTGAAAAATTCCTGTTTGCTAGCGACAGCTTATGAATGTGGCGTACCGATTTACACTTCTTCTCCTGGAGATAGTTCTATTGGAATGAATGTCGCCGCTTTAGCCTTAGAAGGTTCGCAATTAATTATCGATCCTTCTATTGATGTTAACGAAACAGCTGCGATCGCCTACAATGCACGAGAAGCTGAAGGTAAAAGTGCAGCTGTGATTATTGGTGGCGGTAGCCCGAAGAACTTTTTGCTACAAACCCAACCGCAACTTCACGAGGTACTGGGTTTAGAAGAACGGGGACATGACTACTTTGTCCAGTTTACCGATGCGCGTCCTGATACAGGTGGTTTGTCTGGTGCGACGCCCTCAGAAGCCGTTAGCTGGGGTAAAATTGACCCGGAAGAGTTACCTAGCACAATTGTTTGTTACACCGATAGCACGATCGCCTTACCATTGGTAACAGCATACGTTATGCAAAAAAACCAGCCACGCTCATTAAAGCGGCTATACGATAAGCGAGAAACAATTGTTGAAAAACTCCGCCAAGATTATCTTGCAGCAAAAGCGCAACCATCAGATAAAATTCCTGCGGCTGTAGTTGAAAGTGCAAACCAGCAAGCAGCAACCTATCCTTGCGGTAGATTAATTCCTAACACGCCATAATCAAGTTTCGGGTTGCTAGATCCCCGACTTCTTCAAGAAGTCGGGGATCTGAATCGCTACCAAGGTGAATATCAACTAAGCGATCGCCTTTTACAATTAAAGTATTAAAGTTTGATTTCTCTTCACTTTTATGAACGTTCCTCCCCAACTGCAACAAAAAATTGAACAAGAAAATTCAGAATTACAAATGCAAGCAAAGATTGAAGAATATTTAATTGCAGGACTTGAAAGTGGAGAGGTAGCAGAAGTTAACAATCAATGGTGGGAGCAAAAACGCACACATTTGATCAACCAGCTACATAAAAATAAATAATTACAATACGAATAGTCATTAGCACAGGAATGAAAGCGATCGCATTCATCATGGCATTTGGGACTTCCAATTAAAAAAATACCCACGGGGGTAGGGTAGGGGCACGGCACCGATAAAATATCGGTAATACCGAAAGTTTGTAGATGCCGTGCCCCTACAAGTTGGATAATTTATTTTTTGGAGTTCCCTTTACGCACTACAAATTGATTGGGTATTTAAAAAATTAGATGTCCCTTAATCAGCAGCATATCTGCATGTTGTAATCAGCGATCGCGATCCGAAATGCTAATTTTTCATAAATTTTATGAAATTATGACAATTTATTCCGGCGATCGCTACCGATCAGCTGTAATGATGGGTAAGTTCATAGTATTGTTGTTTGTCTGTCAGGCGGATACCATTGGTAATGCGAATCCGCCTATTTATTAAATTTTGTCAAAACTAAATTTGCAAAACTGTTTTAATGTTTTGCACAATAGCTTGGGGTGATTGGGCTATATCTATATATACGGTGTTTAAAGGCTCCTCTAAGGCATCAAACTGGCTCTGGAGGAGTATTTCCGGCATATAGTGATTTTGACGCTCTTGTAAGCGTTTTTGAATCAAATCGTAAGTGCCCTTGAGGTAAACTAGCTGAATGCGTTCGCTATCCACTAGCAAAAATTGACGATAGCTGTCTTTTAACGCCGAACAAGCCAACACCACATTTGTATTTTCATGCAACCATTGTTTAATAACTGCTTGCAAAGCTTCTAACCAAGGTTTTCTATCAGCCTCAGTTAGGGGAATACCACGCTGCATTTTCTCCACATTCTCTGGTGAATGGAAAGCGTCAGCATCGCTAAAAATCCAGCCTAAAGACTCTGCCAAAAGTTTTCCTACAGTAGTTTTACCAGAGCCAGAGACACCCATGACGATAATAATCATACAGCAAGCAGTTTTGAAGTCAGCAGACAAGCCTGCGTAGGCAGGCTTTGTTTGTATAGCCTCACCCTTATAGGGTGTAGGTGCAAGATATCAGTTAAGAAGGAATTGGAGTTTTAACTTTATTAGAAACAGGAATAAAAATGCCAGATGTATTGGTTGGAAGTACTTGTGCGCTATCTAAAGTTTGTAAACTTGCAAAAGCTGCTTCGCGAATTACTGCTTCTTGTTCCTGAGTTAATAACAATTGCAAACATTCAATTACATTTTGTTTTACACTTGCATCAACCCGTTTGCGGCTAACAAGTTTAGTTAATTGACGCACAGCAACCAAACGCTTTAAGGGGTCTGCTTCTGTTAAGTTATCTAACAAGCGATCGCATTGGTCTTCTTGACGAATTCCATAAAAATTAACGATTTGAGAAACCAGCAAAATTAAACTTAATAAAGTTCCTACACCTTGGAAAATCACACCCGCAGCAATCCAAGGACTGTTAGAGTCAAACCAAATCGCTGCAGCGATGTAACTGGTAAAAGTCGCAATACCACCGCTACTCACAGCCAAGATTAACTGACGGTTGGGAGCATGGACAAACCCCTGCATTTGAGACAAACGTTGTTGCCAATCCCACTTCTGCATTAAGTAGACTGATAACATCACGCCAATCCCAATTAACAGCGCCAACAGCAGTTTCCAGTTCCACAACAGCATCGCCACGATAATTGTCAGCAATCCTAGCACGCCACCAGGTCCAGAAAACTGCCGATATTTTCGTTGCTTTGAGGCTCCTGTCTTAAAATCTGGAAGCGACCAGTGAGAAAGCTGGTTAATTAATTGCTGCCATGAAGACAAAGCCTGCGCCACGGTTTTTACCTACTAGATTACAAGATTATTAGTTTATAGTTTTACTGTAGATAAGGAAAGAATGGGACACCCATTGTTGATTAAGGCGTTCAATGCCTATGGGTATAGAGATGCCAGCTATGAGAGTTACCTCAAGCTGCCATCGAGAATCAATAATACCTTATTTGACGGTTGACTGTTGACCGTTGACGGTTGACTGTTGACGGTTGACTGTTGACTGTTGACTGTTGACTATTGACCACTGACCACTGACAATTGACCAATTAAACACAAAAGCGAAAATTATCTAGGGTAAATTGACCGTCAAATGCACTGAAGGTCAGATGATAAATATTATTTGCAGCTATAGATAATAAAGCGTTAGGCGCTATGGAAGAGTCAGAATTAGCGAGATTGGCTGCTGGTAATACTGTTTGCGCTAGCATTTGGCGATCGCGATCGTAAGCTGTGAGTATTAGCCGTTGTGAACTGGTAACAAAAGCACTTACCCAATTCACGGGTTGCAAAAAACTTACTTCTAACGATCCACTTTTTGGCGATCCCATCAATACTGTTGAACCTGAATGTGCGGGAAATGCTGGATTTGATGGCTGTATAGCTATACAATTATTGAAAATTACACCCCAGGATTCATACTGGCTTTCTACTGTTTCAAAACATTTTAAATCCTCAAAGTTTAAAGCAATACAACTCGGTGTATTTGCTGATGCAGCTTCATAAACTTCTTTGACAGAACCTTGCCATTCTGTAGCTAGAGTTTGGTGATGAATCTGACTATTATCAACCGCAAATTCACTATTGTTAAACTTGGGGATTTTATCTGATTTGAGAATTGCCTCCTTTACCATCACACTCCGCCTTTGAATTTTCTTAAGAATAATTAATTTAATGATTCGTCATAATTACAAGCAAAGATTGTTTTTTGTTGCCAGTAATAAAGTTAACGTTTGTTGATATCAGGGTTTTAACTGAGAGTTAACTTGGAAAAAGTATCCGTAATCTTTCTGATAGATTACCATACAAAAGCCAAGCCATAATTAACCTCTAAGTTATCCTGACTACAAACCTAAATCCTCATGGGGCAGTAAATACAGGCAAAAACAGCCAGGTTTTGTAATAAAAAAATCATCATATCTTCATAGATAATCTGGCAATTTTACATCCACTTAATCTGACGTTGGACAGAAGTCTAAGCATCATTGATTCATCCATAATGAGAGAGATTTGCAAGCCAACAGGTAATACCAAACTGCGATCCTAGATAGTCACGCATACAGGTATCTGGGGGAACGCTAATAAATTCTCTCCATACTTGTTGATTCTTTATGCTAATACTTGATTACTTAGTGCTATTCCGGAACTTAATTTAGTATAAATACTTAAGATTAACTAAATCTTAATCTTTTCCTAACAAACACAAACCTGAATCACAATATTTATGTTTCAGCCACTAGGATTTGAACAACGCTCGATAATTACCTCTCTAGGAAGAATAGTTTACTACACGAACACAGGTTCACTTTGGCAAGATGATACGCCTAAAGACGAAAGGGAAACTTTAGTGTTTCTTCATGGATTTGGTGGTGGTTCTTCGGCTTATGAATGGTCTAAAGTTTACCCAGCATTCGCTAGCGACTACCGAATTATTGCACCGGATTTACTTGGCTGGGGGAGATCTGAGCATTTAGGACGCAATTATCAGGTTGAAGATTACTTAAAAACGATTCAGGAATTTTTACAGCAGACTTGTAACCATCCAGTCACAGCGATCGCGTCTTCTTTAACTGCAGCTATCGTAATTCGATTAGCGATCGCTCATCCCGATCTATTTAAATCTCTTATCCTCACCACTCCTGCGGGACTCTCTGATTTTGGTGAAGACTATTCCCGCAGTTTTTTTGCGCAATTAGCCAGCGTTCCCATTGTCGATCGCTTGTTGTATAGTACGGGTGTTGCAACTAGTAACGGGATTCGCACCTTTTTAGAACAACGACAATTTGCCGAGCCTAGTCGAGTTTACCAAGAAATTGTCGATGCTTATCTCGAATCTGCACAACAGCCAAATGCAGAATACACAGCACTGTCTTTTGTACGCGGCGATTTATGCTTTGATTTATCGTTATATATTCAGCAATTGACTACTCCTACTGCGATTATATGGGGAGAAAAATCTCAATTTACGGGGCCAGAAATCGGCAGACGTTTGGCGGATCTCAATCCCCAAGCCATTAAAATTTTTCAACATCTCGAAGATGTGGGATTAACACCACAATTAGAATTACCAGCAGTAACTATTGGCTTAATTCGTCAGTTTTTACCTCTGCTGAATTCCTAAATTATTTATAGGACTTACGTCGTGTCACATATTTTTCATGCTTGTTGTCAATGGTCAATAGTCCATAGTCCAAAAACCTGAATTTTGACCATTGACTTTTGACTTTTGACTTTTGACCACCCTTGTGAGGGTTTTTGTGTTCGGTGCGTAAGTCCTAATTTAGTCAGCATTGAAAAAACAGAACAATAGATTAATACTTGATTTGTGCAATATGGGTATGATGGGCATTGCCTATCATACTTGTTTTATTTTTGAATTTGCAATTGGGAATTTTTATGCAAATAGGCTGGGTATTAGCGTCAAAAACATGATTTTGTGTAGGTTGGGTTGAGGGACGAAACCCAACAAAACCGCTTTGATGTTGGGTTTCGCTGACGCTCTACCCAACCTACAATTATCCTTAACTGAACTATATTGATTTTTATGCAACCAATTATTGAAACAATTTTTTTACGCCAAATGGCTTCAGGCGATCGCTTATCTTTACAGGTTTATAAATTTATTGGCGCAGATCCTGGTAAAAAAGTTTACATTCAATCTAACTTACACGGTGCAGAAATCGCTGGTAATGCAGTTATTCATCAATTAATTGACTTTTTGCTCACCATCAATGATACAAACTTAGCGGGAGAGATTTGGTTAGTCCCGGTTTGCAATCCAATGGGAGTAAATGAGCGATCGCACCATTTTTCACCTGGAAGATATTGTGTTTACGAAGCGAAAGACTGGAATCGGATATTTTGGGACTACGAAAAAGAAGCTGATGATTTAGTAGCTTTTACTAAATCTCAACTTCAGCTTGATAGAGAGGTCGTCCGACTCAATTATCTAACTACGATTAGAGAAAAATTCGCCAAAATTTTAGAAAAAATTAATTCTCCCTCTGGATTACCTTATACCGAACAATTTGCCTATAAATTGCAGTCTATGTGTATAGATGCAGACTATTTAATTGATTTACATAGTTCGACAAATCAAGCTATAGACTACCTTTATTACTTCCGAAATCGCGAAGAAAGCGCCAAATATTTTCTCCTAGATTACGGCATTTTACTAGATACTTATGATGGTGATGCCTTTGACGAAGCTTTTATCAAGCCTTGGTTAGCGCTAGAAGCTTGCTTTCAAAAATTGGGGAGAAATATTCAATTTGATATCGAAGCTTGGACAATTGAACTAGGTTCAGGAATGCAGATGAATCCTGACTCAGTAGCCAAGGGTATTTTAGGTATAAAAAATTATTTAGTCCAAAAAGGCGTATTGCAAATACCGGAATTTCCCCAAGCAAACACCAGCAATCAGCAAATGACTTTTTCGGCATCCAGTAAAATCGTTAAATATTATGCGATCGCCGGCGGCATGATTCAATCTAGAGTTAAAGTAGGTAGTAAAATCAATGCTAACGATAGACTTTATCAAATTCTGAGTTTTAATAAAGAAAGCCAATTACCTCAGACGATAGATATCTTTGCCGAAAACGATGGCTTAGTATATGAAATTTCTACTAATCAAGCTGTGAATCAAGGCGAATTAGTCCTGAGAATTATTCAGTAGTTACCGCTTAGTGAAAAATTGGATATTAGCACTATTATTGATTTATGCAAAGAAAAAAGTCTCAGAATTTCAATTTTGAATTTTGAATTCCCCCCAAGGGGTTGGACTTCTCGATAATCGGTATTCATGGCATAAGGAAATACAATTGCAGCACAGTGTTATCATAAAAGCAATACCCAACAAGAGAGAAAAACTAAACGAGTTTGTATAGTCCTATCTCTTTTTTGGATATTGGAACAAAATATATTTAGTAGTAGATTAAACTTAAGCAGAGGCAATCCCTAAAAAATGCCAGGGTGATCTTATGTTTCTTACTTGTCTAAGAAAAAAAACAACTTACCCCAACTATAAAATATGACGGTGGAGCTAAAGGTGACTAGTATTGATAATCACATCTTCTCTTTTTCAGAAGAAGTATCGATTCCCCAAGCTCCTCCTGAGTTTAAGTCAGGTTTCATCGGCATTATTGGTCGCCCTAATGTCGGTAAATCTACTTTAATGAATCAATTGGTAGGGCAAAAAATAGCGATTACGTCCCCGGTAGCTCAGACTACACGTAATCGCTTAAGAGGGATTTTAACTACACCAGAAGCACAGTTAATTTTTGTCGATACACCAGGAATACATAAACCCCATCATCAATTGGGAGAGGTACTGGTGCAAAATGCTAAAATCGCCATCGAATCAGTGGATGTAGTGCTATTTGTGGTAGATGGTACAGTAGCTTGTGGTGCAGGCGATCGCTTTATTGCAGAATTGCTCAGTCGCAGTCAAACACCAGTAATTTTAGGATTGAACAAAGTCGATCAACAACCCACAGATTCCCAGCAGATAGATGATAGTTACACACACTTAGCTGAATTATATCAATGGCAAACAGTCAAATTTTCTGCCAAAACTGGCGTGGGATTGCCAGAATTACAAAATTTACTGATTGAAAACTTAGACAACGGCCCCTTTTACTATCCGCCAGATTTAGTTACCGATCAACCAGAACGCTTTATTATGGGCGAATTAATTCGCGAACAGATTTTACTATTAACCCGCGAAGAAGTACCCCATTCAGTAGCGATCGCAATTGATCTAGTAGAAGAAACCCCAAGCATTACCCGCGTTCTTGCTACCATCAATGTAGAGCGAGATTCCCAAAAAGGAATTCTCATCGGTAAGGGTGGTTCAATGCTCAAAGCTATTGGGAGTGCGGCGCGCGAACAAATTCAAAAGCTAATTTCCGGTAAAGTTTACCTGGAATTATTCGTCAAAGTCCAACCAAAATGGCGACAGTCTCGCGTAAGTTTAGCAGAGTTAGGGTATCGCGTGGAAGAATAGAAATTAGTTATTAGTCAATGGTCAATGGTCAATGGTCAATGGTCATGAGTGATTAAATTTTGGACTAGAGACTGTTGACTTTTGACTATGGACTCTTGACTCTTAACCCCTAACGATGAGAATGTCTTCAGATAATAGTTCCTTCTTCAATTTACCCACAGATGCACCGCCATTGCGCATTTTAATTGTAGAAGACGATCCGATGATGCAACTGGGGCTAGAACAATCTTTAATGGTTCATCCCCAGTTAGAAATTGTCGGACAGGCAGAAGATGGCTATTTAGGCGTACAAGCAGCACTACAACTTAAACCCGATTTGGTAGTCATGGATATCGGGTTACCAAGACTTGATGGAATTGCAGCGACACAGCAAATTAAAGCCGCATTACCAGAAACTCATGTAGTCATGCTGACATCCCATCAAACAGAAACAGAAATTATTGCCGCATTATCTAGCGGTGCAGATGCTTATTGTATCAAAGGTGCGAGTGTAGAGCGGTTATTAAGTGCGATCGCAGCTGCTATTGATGGCGCAACTTACCTCGATCCCCAAATTGCGCGACGAGTCATAGAAAATCTCCGCCCCCCAACAGCAAAAGGAAACACCGCAAATCTTTCGGCGCGGGAATTGGAAGTATTAAAACTCATGGTAGATGGTTTGAGTAATCCAGAAATTGCCGAAAGACTCTATCTCAGCCCGAATACCGTCAAAACCCACGTTCGGGGAATTATGAATAAATTAGCAGTAGACGATCGCGTACAAGCCGCAGTTGTCGCCCTGCGATCGGGATTGGTGTAATTACTAGATATCGCCCTAGAAATTATCATAAAATATGCAACAAACCCTGCGGTTTTCACCCAGGTATCAAGGCTAATCCAACAGCCATAATTTCTCATGAGAAGAATATGATAAATGGGGAAAACACAAGTAATAGCCAAGCAACAACGACAACCGATCCAAAACCTCATAAAGGGTTTTTTTGGGCTGCACGTACCCGAATTCTCTTCTGGTATGTGTTAATTTTAGGCATTGTGTTTGTCGTCTTTATTCCCGCTTTTCGGCAAGTTTTATATGCAAGAGTTAATAGCCGCGTTCAGCGAGAGAACAACGCCAAAATGAGGATTTTTGAAGATTTAATTACTGGACAACCTCTTTTTTTTGGGGAACATCCAGATAGTAGTGACGATAACAAAGTGATTAATGAACTCAAAGAGTCTGATAATCGCCTGATTCAACCGCCAACCTCAAAAAAAGAGTTAAAAGATTTTTTTGATGGTTTTTTAGGTACGCAGATTCCCGAAGACGACACATATTTAATCGCCTTAATCGAAGGTAAATTTTATAAATCAAGTCCTAGAGCCAGACCCAAAGAACTAAGCCGAGATTCGGAAATAATGCGCTATTTTGGGACTTTAACTCAAGCAAAAGAAGGGGAAAAAATAATTCCTGGTAGCCCTGTTGAAAGTATCGTTTATCTAGCGCAACCTGTAAAAATTCAAGGCGAAGTGATGGGTGTATTTGTCATTGCTCACCCGACTTTTGGCGAACGGGGAGAGGTAGTAGAAGCGGTAGCAGTTATCGTTCAGGTAGGTGCAGCAGTTGTAGTTTTAGCTTTAATCTTAGCTTGGTTTGCTTCCGGAAAAATTCTCGCTCCCTTACGCTTGCTTAACGAAACTGCTTGTAATATTACCGCCTCAGATTTAAATCAACGAATTGTTGTGAGCGGTCAAGGAGAACTAGCAGAACTAGCAGTTACCTTTAATGCCATGATGGATAGATTGCAAAATGCTTTCATCAGTCAGCGCAATTTTATTAATGATGCGGGTCATGAATTACGCACCCCAATTACAATTATTCGCGGTCATCTAGAATTGATGGGAAATCACCCAGAAGAAATAGAAGAAACTCTCGCTTTAGTCATGGATGAACTAGAACGGATGAATCGGTTTGTCAATGACATGATTTTACTAGCAAAAGCCGAGCATCCCGATTTTTTGCACTTAGAAACAGTGGATGTTTGTGCTTTAACCGAAGAATTGTATGCCAAAATCCAAGCTTTAGGCGATCGCAACTGGCGACTTCAAGCTACCGCTAAATGTAAAATCGTCGCCGATCGCCAGCGTCTTACCCAAGCTGTGATGAATTTAGTCCAAAACGCTACCCAACATACCACAGATACTGATAGTATTACCCTGGGTTCAGCGATACATCAAGATAAAGTTAGCTTTTGGGTGCATGATACAGGAGAAGGCATTGCTGAAGCCGAGCAACAAAGAATATTTCAACGTTTTGCGCGTTCTGCAAATAGTCGTCGTCGTTCCGAAGGCGCAGGTTTAGGATTATCTATTGTTCAAGCCATTGCAGTAGCTCATGGTGGACATGTTACTGTGAAAAGTAAGCAGGGAGCAGGCGCAAAATTCACTATCATTCTACCTTTAGAACCACCCCAAGAAAGAAAATAGTTAGAAATGCTAATTTTCTCTTTAACACGCTTAACTATAGCAAAGAATTTTGTTGTTTCACTTTTGCAAATCCCAAACCTACTACTTACCCATTGATAATCAATACCCAATCTTTATGCTTGAAAAAACCCAACTAAACCTCGTCCATTTTGAAACCTGGAGTAGTGCGAGCTGCATTCGACTGAGCGATCGCGCCGAAGTCTTGCAGGCTACCAAGAGCAGGGAGCAAGATGCTCCCACTACTTTTAAAACTATGGTTCTCAAAATAAAATAGATGTGGTTTATCGTAGGGGTTTAGCACTGCTAAACCCTCCTAGCTTGTAACTTTGGTAATACCAATTTAAAGAAATAGTTTTTGTAGCACATCAATATATTCTAGAGGGCATGGCAGTGCCAATGCCCCTACAATCAACGATTATCGCTACTTCACCAACTAGCAATTTGCTGTATATCGCCATCCTAAATGAGTTGTGAAAATTACTCGTTAACCCAGGGAACAGAAAAGAAGGATGTTAAAATTTACTTTGTTTTTTCACAAATGAAATAGGAATGCTATATGCGTCTAAATTGCATAATTACTAATAAAAGTAGTCAACCGTCAACAATCAACACCCCTCATGATTGATTGTGAAACTTAAAATCAGCATAGAATAATAGAATATAGTAGTCTACAGTAGGTATTTTTGCTAAACTAAAATAGTAATTTGATATTTAAGTTTCCACAATCAAATAATAATTTTCTCTGCAAAAAATTAAAAATAATGCAATTTGAATCAATTATACTAAATACTTGGAAATGGGTGCTAGTTTTAATTTTAACGGCTTGCAATAGCTTGAAAAATCACCAACAAGCTGTAGTAGTACCAACAAGTGTAGAAGCAGCATTTAAAGCCAAATATCCCCAAATTTCTCCTGCTTGGGTAAAGCATCACTATGGTTATGAAGCCAGTTTTATTGATCAAAATGTTTCAACTGAAGTTGAGTTTTCCAATACAGGTGAATGGTTAGAAACAGAATATTTAGTATCAGTTAATGAATTTCCTGATTTTCTCGTAAAACGTATCAAAAAAGAACATCCTCAATTTATTATTACAAAATACGAAATTGAAATTACACCTCAGGGAAAGTTCTACGAAGTAGATATTACCGATGGTGAAACTGAAAGCGAATTATATTTTGATGTTAACGGTAATCCTCAAGTTGATTTATATGAAGATTAGGGGCATTGGGCATTGGGCATTGGGCATGGGTTTACTATTGACAAATGACTATTGACAAATGACTATTGACTATTGACTGCTACGCTCTGGGGAGTATGTCAATTGTCTAGAATTTGGGGAACTACTCGCCGCGTTCTGTCGTCTGTTGTTAAGTTAGCCTTTGTTGGGAAAGAACCCACAACCAGGTTTATAAATCTTTCACAAAAAAATAGCAGCCTCTAAACCCAGAAGATAAAAGCACTTTTGGCAATTACAGTCCAGTTTTCTGACGGTGGTTTGAGCGACATATCCCTGAATAATTTATCTCGTACCTGCGGTAAACATTAGTTCTATCAATGGTTGAGTGAGATAGTATCGGTAATCCTTATAATTAGCTTGAGAAGGCTAATTTCACGAACAGATATATTTTTCATCTATATAAAGCATAAATTTGCATCTATCTTTTGATAGATATTTTTGTATATGATCGGAAATGAATTTGAGCAGAAAGGTAAATTCTATGAAGAAACAATCATCAGAATAGTATTCAGCAGTTCAAATCCAATCCACACAAGACAAGAACTGCGGCGACTCCCGATTTACTATATGTTTGCGTTGCTCAACAGAAGTAGAATTATTTATATTTTAAAAGTGTGGTTAAAATCGCCAAAGGCAGTCACAGCAAGGCAAAAGCTTAATAATTTAGGTGATTATTAAATCTTTATATTCTGCTCAAAATCATTTCCGCTTTATCGAATATTTAAATTTGACAATGTAATTTAGATTGACCAAAAATCAGTATATTGGAAATAATCTTGAGTCCAAAATAGCATTTTCAGATATTGACAGATGCATAGTATGCATAAGAGAATACTACTCGTGATTCCTAAATAGATTTCTTAAGAAAACTAATTTTTTCTTTAGACCCGGCTAGATAAGTGACTAAAACATATGTACATCACTTTACCAGAGCAAGTAAATGTTAATTCATAAGTTTAAACAACTGCTTACATAAATGGTAGTTAACTAGGCTTTAGTAAATAACAAAAGCTCTTGGCAATCAGTGATTACTTAGGTTATAAATCTCAGTAAATTGGCAATCGACTTTAATTTTGGGGTTGGGTGGTCTACTATCATGTTATTTACATACTACTGTTTTAGCTTCTTGGCAAAAAAAGATTGCATCATCAAAAGGCTCGGCAATAAACCGCTATTTCAGCATTGTCCGACCTACTTAAATGATGTCATTGCAGATCAGCTAATTTTGTGATAGATAGGAATAGTCTCTAATGATAGAATTACATTGTTACAGACTGAACTAATCTTAATTGATTTACAACTGATATCCTTGTAATTCGATGGTTAGAACTGTTTGTACTTACCTAAGATTTGCAGTTAAGCACAAATGAAATCTACGGTAATGTGGCTAGAGACTAATCAATAAGGCTAGAGAACTGAATTTTTGACGTACTTTTTAGGCGAGAGAATCTATAGCACGAAAGATAATTGGTAAATTAGTGCTATGGTTAAGGCAATTCGGTATTGAGTGTTTCCCATCAAAGACTTTCGTAATAGTTAATTAGCTCCAGGCGACTGGTGTTAGTTTTCACGGTATGAAATTTCCAAGTTTACTGATTTGAAATTTGCCTAGCATAATTTGCTGGATGCATATTAGGTAAACACGGTTTCATGCTAGTGAAATAACTACACGTCATGTAAGTATAGAGCGAAGTTTGACAACAGGCTTCTATGATAGCTGGCGGCAAATTATGGGGCATAAATTTATGTATTTATGCCGAGCTTGGAATGGCTAAATTAGCTATGGCTTAACAATGATTTAAACATTTTACACTGATGTGTGAATTTGCAACAAACGTTTTAGTGAAAATTTTTTCTCGCGGAGTGATTGGGAGTATGTATTACGAAAGCAAGCAATATTTTCTCACTATGGCTTGATTTCCCCTCTCTCAAATTTGGGAGAGGGGGGTAGTGAGAGTAGTAAAAATTAATTCCCAATATAGGGAATTGTGCATCTAGCAACTTTAAGTTAGCTAGCAAAATACTCTTTTGACAAAATAAGGACAATAGACATGGCAACACCAGATAACGATTTGCTTATAGGTACTGCCGCCAGGAATATAATTGATGGCTTAGAAGGCAATGATACCATCGAGGGCAGAGGTGGCAATGACGATCTGTTTGGCAACATAGGCGATGACATCCTCCGGGGTGAAGCTGGCAATGACAGACTCTTTGGTGGCGGCGACAAAGACATCTTAGAAGGTGGAATTGGCAACGACACCCTTGATGGTGGAGACAGCGATGACGAACTCTTTGGTGGAGATGGGAATGATAGTCTCAATGGTGGAGATGCCTCAGACATCCTCTATGGTGGATTGGGTAATGATAGGCTCTTCGGCGATGCTGGAGATGACACACTCTATGGTGAAGATGGCAATGACTTCCTAGATGGTGGGGAAGGTAAAGGCGAACTCCACGGTGGAAATGGTGCTGATACCCTAGTTGCTGGACTAGAAGAAGCCGTCCTGTTTGGGGATGCTGGCAATGATTCCCTAGTTGGTGGTAGCAATAAAGACAACATCGATGGTGGTGCTAACAATGACCGCATCTTTGGTAATGATGGCGATGACACTCTGTTAGGTGCTGCTGGTAATGACTTTATCGATGCTGGAGATGGTTTTGACAACGTTGATGGTGGCGATGGTAACGACACCATAGAAGGCGGCGCTGGCTTTGACACCTTAGCAGGCGGTGCTGGCGTTGACAGAATCCTGGGTGGTCTTGACAATGACATCATTGAAGGTGGCGACGGCAATGACTTTTTACTCAATGCCACTACTGGAGTGTTTACCAAAGGACTCTTTGGTGAAGACGGCGATGACAACATCAATGGCAACGCTGGTAATGACTACCTCAATGGTGGAGAAGGTAATGACACCCTTGAAGGTGATGACACCTTGAGTGCGGCTGGTAGTGACACCATTGATGGTGGAGCTGGTAATGACATCATTGAAGGCGATGCTGACAGCTTGAGTGGTGGTAACGACTCCCTGTTGGGTGGCGACGGTGATGACCAAATCTTTGGCTTTAGCGGTGCTGACACCGTTGATGGCGGTACTGGCAATGACACTATTGCAGGCGATGATGCCTTCGGAGACCCTGGTAACGACTCCTTATTGGGTGGCGACGGTGATGACCAAATCTTTGGTGGTGGCGGCGATGACATCATTAGAGGTGGTCTTGGTATTGACATCCTGGATGGTGGCGACGGTAATGATGTCCTCACTGATGAGGGTGGCGCTACTACTTTCTTTGGCGGTGCAGGTAATGAAAGCATCACTGGCGGTATTGACGCTGACTTTATCGATGGTGGAGAAGATAATGACTCCCTATTGGGTGGAGGCGGCAACGACACTATCTTAGGTCAAGGTGGCGATGACACCCTCAATGGTCAAGCTGGTGACGACTTCCTCAATGGTGGCACCGGCATTGACCGGATTATAGGTGGTGCAGGTAATGACACCCTCACTGGTGGAGAAGACCTGGAAGGTCAAACCGCAGCCGATATCTTAAATGGTGGAGCTGGCGCTGACATATTCCAGTTAGCAAGCACAGGCTTCTTGCTAGAGCCATTAGAACCAGGCGATCCTACCCCAATTCTTCCTCCCGGTGACATCATCCAGGGCTTCGAGGATGGAATCGACTTTATTGAGTATGAGTTTGTTACTGGCTTTGAAGAACTAATCATCACTGGTAACGGCACTTCTCAGGTTACTATCAGCGTTCTCAATCAAGGTATACCTGGAGAAATCCCTGATTTCTTAGAAAAAGTTGCAACCGTGAATGGACTCAATGGTTCCGCGATCACAATCACAGAAGCAGATTTCCTCGTCTAAGAAATGGGCAACTAGGCGGTGTACTTGGGTACGAACCAAGTAACACACACCTAATAGTTACCCCAACCTTCAAGAGTAGCTACAGAGTCTGGACAACTTGTTGAGCTACTCTTGGGATTAAGTCTCAATTATAACTATTTGATTTCTTTATGGACTTCAAAGTTAACTTTGAGCAATAGTATTTTGAGCAATAGTAGGGCGAGCAATAATCACTCTACTATCTAAAACTCCAAAATTGTTTGGCGATCAATCGCAAATACCTCCAATTACATACCCACAACGTTTTTTTGCTTGTCAGATTCTCGATTTTTGCAATCAATCGAGAATCTGCTTACCCATAATCAGCGAGCAGAAAACTAATATTTAACAAGCCATGCGAATATTATTTTTACATAAGAATTTCCCTGCCCAATTTCGGCATGTGGCTGCGGCGTTAGCTCAGGATAAGAATAACCAAGTCTTTTTTGGTACTACTCGCCAAGAAGGTAGTTTGGCTGGTGTTAATCGAGTGGTTTATAACCCGAAACGGGAAGCTAGAGCAGAAACGCACCATTATGTTAAACCCTTAGAAAATGCGGTGCTGCAAGGTCAAGCTGTGTATCGCCTAGCAGAGCAACTGAAAGCACAGAGGTTTGTTCCCGATGTAGTTTATGGTCATTCGGGTTGGGGCCCGACTTTATTTATTAAAGATATTTTTCCGCAAGCTAAATTACTTTGTTATTTTGAGTGGTTTTATCACGCTCATGGAACTGACGCAGATTTTGATCCTAGCGATCGCATGACTGCTGATGATGAAGCCCGAATTAGAATTAAAAATGCGCCTATTTTACAAGATTTATATAGTTGCGATCGCGGTCTGTCTCCTACCTATTGGCAGCGTCAGCAATTCCCGTTAGAATATCACAACAAAATTTCCGTAATGCATGACGGGGTTGATACTAACTTTTTCTCTCCAAATCCCGGTGCTAAGTTAGTTTTACCCCGGATCAATCTTGACCTTTCTCATGCCCAAGAAATTGTTACTTATGCTACTAGAGGCATGGAACCTTATCGGGGATTTCCCCAGTTTATTGAGGCGGTGGCTTTACTCCAGCAACAACGCCCTAACTGTCATGTGGTTATTGTCGGTGAAAACCGTGTTGCTTATGGAAAGAAACTCCCCGATGGTAAAACCTATAAGGAGGTGATGCTAGAAAAATACGATCTCGACCTCAGCCGGATTCATTTTACAGCTTGGTTACCTTATTCTGAATATTTGCAAGTACTGCAAGCTTCATCGGCTCATGTTTATTTAACTCGTCCCTTTGTTTTATCTTGGTCTTTAATCGAATCTTTAGCTACAGGTTGTTTGGTAGTGGGTTCGCGAACTGCGCCGGTGATGGAGGTGATTCAAGATGGTGTTAACGGATTGTTAGCAGATTTCTTTTCACCCCAAGAAATATGCGATCGCATTTTAGAAGCCCTCAACCATCCAGATAAAATGGCGGCGATTCGCGCTAAGGCTAGACAAACAGTGCTTGAGCGCTATGATTTAGCCCAACTATTACCCCAACATTTGCAATGGATACAGCAATCAGAAGAACCTCAACTAATTTCGCCTTGGGAGGGAAGAAAGTTAGAGTTGGTGGATAGTGGCGAATCTAAGGGATTTGGAAAACAACAAAAATCCCAGAAATCTTTAGCTAAATCTGCGCCAATTTTACAAGTTAATCATCAAACCTTAACCACTCAAGAAATTATTCCTCTGTTGAGTCGCTATCAACTATTACCCAAGCTTCAGCAAGAATTGATAATTGATAATGCGATCGCTTCTATTAACTGTAGCAACGAAGAAAAAACCCAGTGTTATCAAGATTTTTGCGCACAAAATCAATTGTCATCAGAAGCAGAACGCCGAGCTTGGTTAAAACAGCAAGGGATGAATGAAGCCCAATTTTTAGATTTAGCAACTCGCAATCTGAGAATCGAGAAATTCAAAAAAGCCACCTGGGGTAGTAAGTTAGAGAATCATTTTCGCCAAATCAAACCCAAACTTGATCGGGTTGTTTATTCTTTGATTCGCCTTAGTGATGGTGCGGTAGCGCAGGAATTGTACTTTCGTCTATTAGAAGGTGAACAGTCCTTTGCTGAACTCGCAAAACAATATTCCCAAGGTGCAGAAGCTCAAACTGGCGGGTTAATAGGGCCAGTATCATTGAGTACACCTCATCCCCAACTTGCCCGCATTCTTGCCATCAGCCAACCCGGACAATTATTGCCACCTAAAAATATTGGTGATTTGTGGTTAATTGTGCGTTTAGAAAAGTTTATACCAGCACAATTTGACAAACCAATGCAACAACGGCTGCTTAACGAACTGTTTGCAGCTTGGTTAAAAGAGCAAATGCAAAAAACTGCTCAATCCCCATCTTTAGATATCCAACATTCAGCTTAAATTACTGATTCTTTAAACCCAAATAGGTACCTAAAATGCCAGCTTTAAACTTTAACGAACAATTCCTCACCAACAACAACTTTAACGGTCAAAACCTCAATGGCTCGACGTTTTTCAAGACTACCCTTTCAGGAGTGCAATTCGTAGGTACACAACTCAGAGGTACTACTTTTGAAGAATCAAGTTGGTTCAACGTCAATGCATCAAATGCAATATTTGCCCCAAACACCAACTTTCCCTCACCAGCTAATTTCTTCAAAGCGAAATTAGAAAATGTCAATCTCAGTGGAGCAAATCTGACTGGGGCTAATTTATCATTAATTACTACGAAAGATATTAATTTATCAAACGCCAACCTGACCAATGCAAATTTGTCGGAAGCTGATTTTAGCGGGGAACAATCTGACAGAGCAAACCTAGCAGGGTCAAACTTTACAGGTGCGAATTTATTTAAAACCAAGTTAAAAGCTGCCGATTTGACAGGTGCAAATTTCACCAATGCTAAGTTTCAAGAAACTGAGTTAGAAGCTGCTCTCTTAGTCAATGTCAATGCCACAGGGGCTGATTTTCGCCAAGCAAAACTCACAGATTTAGTTCTCCAAAATTCTATATTTGACTTAGCTAATTTCAGTGGAGTTTCCCTGAGTGATGCTAGCGCCTTCGATCCAAACCAACCAGTTAATGTCAGATTTCGAGGAGCAGATTTAAGTAACTTTATTTTAGACGATGCCACTTTAACTGGTGCTGATTTTAGTGCTTATGTTGCTACCAATGGTACTGTTACAGTCACCAACCTCACAGGTGCTAAATTAGTTGATACCGATTTTACTGGTGCAAATTTCAGCAGTGCCAAACTGATAAACGCTGACTTATCTAAAACCACCCTCACCAATGCCAACTTCACTGGTGCTGATATGAGTGGGGTACTCACCACCGATGCGATCGCTATTGGTGCAAATTTCACAGAAGTCAATTTTAGTAACGCTAATTTGTCAAAGGGCAACTTTACCAATGCTACCTTTATCGGTGCCAATCTCACAGGTGCGATCGCGGTTGATGCGATCGGTTTATCTCTTGGTGATGGCGGTAACAACACCCTCAACGGTACTAGCGGCGGCGATAACTTATTTGGTAATGCTGGTAACGATACCCTCAACGGTGCTGGCGGTAATGATTATCTCGATGGTGGCGCTGGTTCTGACAGGATGGTTGGTGGTGCGGGTAATGACACTTATGCAGTCAATGTCACAGGCGATGTTGTCGTTGAAAATGCCAATGCTGGTATAGATACTGTCCGTTCTAGCCTTGCCAATTATACTTTAGGCAACAACGTCGAAAACCTGACTTTAATTGGTACAGCCGTTAGCGGCACAGGTAATACACTGAATAATATTATTACTGGCAATACTGGTAATAATACTCTCAATGGCTTAGGTGGTAACGATACCCTAATTGGCGGCGCTGGGAATGACACCCTTGATGGTGGTGCTGGTGCTGACTCCCTGGTAGGTGGCACAGGTAACGACACATATATAGTTGATAGCGGTGATACGATTACAGAAAATGCCAACGAAGGCATAGATACAGTTCAATCCAGCCAAAACTATACTTTAAGCAATAACTTAGAAAACCTCACCTTGACTGGTACAGCAGTCAGTGGTACTGGTAATACAGAAAACAATAATATTACAGGTAACGCTAGCAATAACAGCCTTAACGGTGCTGGCGGTAACGATACCCTGATTGGTGGTGCTGGTGCTGACACCCTTGATGGCGGCGCTGGTAATGACTCCCTGATTGGCGGTGCTGGTGATGATAGTTACATAGTTGATAGTGCCACAGATGCGATCGCCGAAAACGCCAATGAAGGTACAGATACAGTTCAATCTAGCTTTAACTACACCTTAAGCAACAACTTAGAAAACCTAGTTTTATTAGGTACAGCCGCCAACGGTACTGGTAATACAAGCGCCAACACCATTACAGGTAATGAACTCAACAACAACCTTAATGGTGGTGATGGTACTGACACCCTAATTGGTGCTGCTGGGAATGATACCCTTGATGGCGGTGCTGGTACTGACTCCCTGATTGGCGGCACTGGTGATGATAGTTACATAGTTGATAGTGCTGGGGATACGATTACAGAAAACCCTGGCGAAGGTGTAGATACTGTGCAATCTAGCTTTGACTACACCTTAAGCAGCAACTTAGAAAACCTCACCTTGATTGGTACAGCAATTAGCGGTACTGGTAATGCAGATGCCAATATCATTACAGGTAACGCTAGCAACAATATCCTTAATGGTGGTGATGGTACTGACACCCTTAATGGTGCTGGTGGTAACGATACCCTTGATGGTGGTGCTGGTGCTGACTCCCTAGTTGGCGGTAGTGGTGATGATAACTACATACTTGGCGCTGGGGATACAATTACCGAAAACTCAGGCGAAGGCGTAGATACTGTACAATCTAGCTTTGACTACACCTTAAGCGACAACTTAGAAAACCTAATTTTATTAGGTACAGCCGAAAACGGCACAGGTAATGAACTTGCTAATACCATCACAGGTAATGATGCCAATAATAGCCTTAACGGCGCTGGCGGTAACGATACTGTAATTGGCGCTGGGGGAAATGACACCCTTGATGGTGGTGCTGGGGATGATTCCCTGATTGGTGGTGCTGGTGATGATAGATATATAGTAGATGGTGCAGGAGATGCGATCGCGGAAAACGCCAACGAAGGCACAGATACCGTTCAATCTAGCTTTAACTACACCTTAAGCAGTAACTTAGAAAACCTGACCCTAGTTAGTATAGCCGTCATCGGTACTGGTAACGAGCTTGATAACACCATCATAGGTAACGAGTTAGACAATACCCTCAACGGCGCTGGTGGTAACGATACCTTGATTGGTGGTACAGGTAATGACATTTATGTAGTCGATAGCGCTGGGGATACAGTTACAGAAAACGCCGATGAAGGTGTAGATACTGTGCAATCTAGCGTTGACTATACTTTAGGCGACAACCTAGAAAACTTGACCCTGATTGACACAGCCGTAACAGGTACTGGTAATCAACTTGCCAACACTATCATCGGTAATGATGCTAACAATATCCTCAACGGCTTAGGCGGTAACGATACCCTAAATGGCGGTATTGGTGCTGATACCCTCAATGGTGGTATAGATGATGACTCCCTAATAGCTGGTAACGGCAATGACTTGCTTTCTGGTGATGAAGGCAATGATATCCTGGATGGTGGTGCTGGAGCCGATACCCTCAATGGTGGTACAGGCGATGACTCCCTGATTGGCGCTGGTGGTGCTGACATCCTTGATGGCGGTGCTGGTAATGACACAGCTAGTGGTGGTTTAGGTAACGATACATACATCATCGATAGTGTAGGAGATGTCATTACAGAAAACGCCGATGAAGGTATAGATACTGTCCAATCGAGCATTGACTACACCTTAGGCGATAACGTAGAAAACCTGACCTTGACTGGTACAGCCATAACAGGTATCGGCAATACAATAGCAAATACCATTACTGGTAATGAAGCTAACAATAGCCTCAATGGTGGTGCTGGAGCCGATACACTTTTTGGTAACGCTGGTGCTGATACCTTGCTGGGAGCGGGTGGAAATGACTATCTTGATGGCGGTGACGGCGATGATAACCTTAACGGTGGAGCAGGTAATGATACCCTGATCGGTGCGGCTGGTAATGATATCCTCACAGGCGCTGATGCCAATGATGTTTTAGTCGGCGGTACAGAAAATGACACCATCAGTGGCGGTTTAGGTAGCGATACCATTCGCTATGCCTTTGGCGACGGACAAGACCGAGTTAATGGATTTGTTACAGGAACAGGGGGAGATTTCCTTTCCTTCAGTGGTATTGCTGCTATTGATGTATTTACCAATACTACTAATGGCAACACAGTATTTAGAGTTGGCGATGGAATTGCAGGTAACGCCGGGTTTAACCAGGGTACTTTGTTGCTGACTTTGGTTGGTACTCCCTTTAGTCAAGCAGATATCGCCACCAACATTGTTGACTCAGCCGGAACAACCTTCTTATTCACCTAGATTCCTCATAAATACCAAGTAACAGGGTGCATCTTAACAACATTCAGCAAACAAGGGAAATTATGGAAAAAGTGAGTTTTAACGATCTGACTCTAAATATTGGGGGTGTTGCTACAGCTAGCAGTCGGATTGAAGTTACCGGAACTGGTGAAGTGCTGGGGGTTGTAGCTGGGATTACTGCTGAACAATTAACAGGAGCAGATTTTATTAGCGGTTTTATAGAAGCTCCGGAGCCTATTTAAACAATTTGCTGCTGTTCGCAATTACCTTTTGCGTAGACGTGAAGCGGCTTGTCGCTAGACATCGCTTCTACAGCGAACACAAAACAAGCAATAGGGGATGGGGGGAGGGGGAGGATGAGGGAGTGTGGGGAGTGTGGGGAGTGTTCTTACCCATGCCCAATGCCCAATGCCCAATGCCCAATGCCCAATGACAACTAACAACTTTTGTGAGGGTGCATACCATGACAGCTCAAAACTTTAACAATCAAGTTCTGGTGGGAAATAATTTTAACGGACAAAATCTGAATGGTTCGACGTTTGTCGCCGCCAGCCTCACAGATGTCCAATTCGTTGGTACCCTACTCAGAGGTACTGACTTCTCACTAGCAACTCTGATTAACGTTAATGCCTCAAATGCCATCTTTGCTCCGAATACTAACTTTCCCGCACCAGCAGATTTTTCGCAAGCGACATTGCAGAATGTCAATCTCAGTGGGGCAAACTTGAGACTAGCAAATCTGACATTAGTTAACACATCAGGTATTAACCTTTCAAATGCCAACCTGACTGATGCGATTCTCCAGCAAGCCAATCTCAGTGGCGAACAATCTGAACGTCCCAATTTTACTGGTACTAACTTAACCCGCGCTGACTTGTCTTTGGCGAATCTCAAAGCTGCTGACTTTACAGGTGCGAATCTCACAGATGCTAACCTCCAAGGAGCTATTCTGGAAGCGACTCTCCTAGTCAATGTCAATGCTACAGGTGCAGATTTCCGGTTGACAAATTTCACAGATGTGACTCTGCAAAACGCTATTTTTGACCGGGCTAATTTAAGTGGTGTCTCTTTAAGTGATGCTCCCCTTGAACCAGGTCAAACTTCTAATTTGAGCTTTCGTGGTGCAGATTTAAGTGGTGCGCTGATAGATGATGCCATTTTGACTAATTCAGATTTTAGTGCTTCTGGTAGTACAGTTACCAACCTGACTGGAACCAGATTTGATGATACCAATGTCAGTGGATCTAACTTCACCGCCGCTAATGCTGAAGGTGTCTTAATTAACGGAGCTGCGGTTGGTGCTAATTTTACCGATGCTAACCTAGCTAATGCTAGTTTTACGACAGCTGACTTGACAAATGCCAACTTCACTGGCGCTAACCTGACTGGGATACTGACAACCGATGCGATCGCTATTGGGGCAAATTTCACAAATGCCATTTTGACTAACGCCGATCTGTCAAAAACCAATTTTACTGATGCCATTTTCATTGGCGCTGACCTCACTGGTGCGATCGCTGTTGATAGTATTGGTCTGACTTTAGGAACTGCTGGTAACGATAATATTACTGGTACAAGTGCTAAAGATAACATCTTTGGCTTTGATGGCAATGACACCCTCGCTGGTGCTGGTGGTAATGATTACCTTGATGGCGGTGAAGGTGCTGATAACCTCAATGGTGGCGATGGTAATGATTACCTCGTTGGTGGTAATGGTAATGATGTCTTAACTGGGGCTGGTGGTGCTGATACTTTAGTTGGTGGTGCTGGTGCTGATAACCTCAGTGGTGGCGGTGGTGTCGATCGCCTCACTGGTGGTGCTGGTGCTGATACCCTCAATGGTGGTGCTGGTAACGATACCTATATTTTTGCATCAGGCTTTGGAAGCGATCGCATTACCGCTTTCACTAATGGTGGCGATAAAATTGACCTCACAGCATTTGCAACCAGCTTTGGCTCTTTGACAGTAACTCAAAGTGGTGCAAATACCCTCATCTCTGGGGCGGTGTTTGGCAGTGGTAATAATATCACCTTGGCAAACTTCACCGCTACTAATGTAGATGCGAGCGACTTTATCTTTTAATTTTCTGTGATTTTGTGTGAATCATAGCTAGCAAAACTTTAGATCCCCAACTTTTTTAAGCTGGGGATCTATAAATTATCTGTAAACCCTGATGATTAATTTGGTGGACTAAAACTAATATAATTAATGACAAAATATTGAAATAACCATGCGGATTCTTTTTACTATAGCCCACTTTTTTAATCCTCATGGTCAGGGTAAGCACGCCTCTCAACGGAAAGACCCCCGACCGCGATTGATCGCATTAACTCAAAGTCTTGCAGCTTTACATCAGCTATTTGGTAAATCGCAAAGCATGATCAATGTTGGAAAGCGAGTGGCTTTACCAGCAAATCAAGCCCAAGCTGACAATTTAGATATTGTAATTTGTACTACCCAAGGTCATCATCTCCTCAATCACCTAGCTTTGCCATCTCACTTTTATCACAACCATGCTACCCAAGTAGAACCGATGTTATTAGGTTTTGAGTGTCAAGCAATCTTGCGTGATTCTCTTGGGAAATATGATTACTACTGTTTTTTAGAAGATGATTTAATTCTGCACGATCCTTGGTTTTTTATTAAATTAAACTGGTTTACTCAGCAAGCAGGTAATCTTAATTTACTCCAGCCAAATCGCTACGAAGTCGCTACCCATAATTTAACCTGTAAAGCTTATATTGATGGTGACTTATTACCTGGAATAACTGCAAAATTCCAAAATATACAGGAAAATACGCAAATTTACGGTAAAATCATGGGTATGCCGATCCAATTTCGCCGTTCCCTTAATCCCCATTCTGGCTGCTATTTTTTAAATGCTTATCAAATGGAATATTGGGCTAATCAACCTTATTTTCTTGACCGCGATACCAGTTTTATTAGCCCTTTAGAAAGTGCGGCAACTTTGGGAATTATGAAGACATTTAATGTTTATAAATCTGTACCGGAACAAGCAAACTTTTTAGAAATTCAACACTTTGGCAGTGCATTTATCAGTTTGATTGGGCAAAAAGTAAGTTTAACAGCTTTATAATACCAATTTTTTATGAGGCTGCATAGAATTCTATCCCCCCTAGCCCCCCTTAAAAAAGGGGGGAAAAGAATCAAAGTCCCCCTTTTTAAGGGGGATTTAGGGGGATCTAGATATATGCAACTTCATATTAAATTGGTATAAGTTGTCAGTTTCCTATAGGGGCGGGTTTATGGGGGAGCGTTTTTAGTTAATTTAACATGAAATATATTCAAAGCCCTTTTCAAGATTTTCTCATAACAATTGAGGGTTTTAATCAGTTACCTAGTGAAGTATTGGTTAATTTAGCCTCAAAACTCAAACCACAATTATATTCACTGGGACACAAAATTATTGACCAAAAAAGCATACCCCAGCAATTGTCAATTATTTATCAAGGAACGGTTCGCCTATTAGCCTATGAACCGAAAACACAAATGCCCATTCCCTTAAAGTTACTACAACCAGGAGAAATTCTGGGTGAAATTAGTTTACTGCGAGAAGTGGCTTGTGAATTAGCGATCGCATCTACTGAAGTTCAATGTTTACAATTAGATGCTCATGATTATTTATCTTTGCTGGCTAGTTACCCAGAGTTTGCCCAATTTCGCCAATACCAAGCTAATATGGCGGAATTATATCATATTTTGACTACACAGTCAAATTTGGCAGCTATAGACGATATTAATTTTAAACAGCTGGCACGGCAAGTTTTAGCTCATGTCAAAATAGATTATCTCCCTCCGGGAACTACAGCAGTTAATCAACTCGATCAAGAAAGGATTTGGTTTGTTAGTGGTGGGGGAACTGTCAAGAACTTTGATCGTGGTTCGCCTCTGGAATTTTATCGCCAAACAGACACCATTGAAGTTGAGGGAACAAATCCGGCGCGGTTGCTGGGGGTGCGCAAGTCAGATTTATTAGCAAATAATCCTCATGCAGATATTACCAACAAAGTAGAAATTCCTTATGCACCTATTGAAGAATTAGCAAAACCACAACGCCCGATTGTCAAGGCTGAAGAGAAAAGTACAAACAAGAAGTATCCCTATTTTAAAGGTAAAGGGCAGTTAAATTCCGCGATCGCTTGTTTTCAAATGCTCTGTCAATATCTGCACATGCCGTTTCGGCGCGAGGTAATTAACCGGATCTTAACCGAGCAGATGCAACGCCAGGGTATAATCCCCTTTCAGGTTTGTGCAACCTTAGCGGAGTTAATCGGACTGAAAGCGCAATTAGGAGATATGCCTTGTGAGCAAATCAGCCGCATTCCTACCCCGGCGATGATTCACTATGGCGATAGTTATGGTGTAGTTTATGAAGCAAGCGATCGCCTCATAGTAATTGCTGTACCATCTAAAGGGATACTCAAACTTAACCCGGCTGAACTGCTGGCGCAATTACAAACAGAAGATAGCGATCGCAAAATCCGAGTATTGTTACTTTCCCCTACCAAAATCACACCCCAAAAACGCTTTGGGTTACAGTGGTTTTTACCTTATATCTCCCGCTATCGTTATGTACTTTTAGAAGTATTTATTGCTTCCTTATTTGTGCAGTTAGCCGCACTAGCCAACCCCTTAATTATTCAAATTATTATTGACCAAATCGTTAGTAATACGGGTTTTGAAACTTTACATATTTTAGGGATATTTTTATTAGTAGCCGCCCTATTTGAAGCGGTAATTTCTACCCTACGTACCTATTTATTTGTAGATACCACCAACCGTATTGATTTAGGGTTAGGAGCCAAAATTATTGACCACTTACTGCGGCTACCCTTACAGTATTTTGAACGCCGACCGGTGGGAGAATTAGCCACGCGGATTAACGAATTAGAAAATATTCGCTCTTTCCTCACGGGGACAGTTTTAACTGTGGGGTTAGATTCTCTATTTTCGGTAATTTATATCATCGTCATGGCGATTTATAGCTGGAAACTAACTTTAGTTGGTTTATCCACTATTCCCATATTTATTATTATTACTACTCTGGCTGCGCCCACTATTAGAAAACAGTTAAGAGAAAAAGCCGAACTTAACGCTGTAGCTCAATCGTATTTGGTTGAAGTGATGTCAGGAATGCAAACTGTCAAAGCCCAAAATATTGAATTACAAGCTCGTTTTTCTTGGCAAGAACGTTATGCACGCTATATCGCCTCAGGCTTCAAAAAAGTAGTTACTTCCACTTTTTCCAGTTCTACCAGTCATTTTCTCAATAAACTAAGTAGCTTATTAATTTTATGGTATGGCGCTTATTTAGTATTGCAAGGAGAGTTAACTTTAGGCGAATTAATTGCCTTTAGAATTCTCTCGAATTATGTTACAAGTCCCATATTACGCCTCACCCAACTTTGGCAGAATTTCCAAGAAACTGCTTTATCTTTAGAACGTCTGAGCGATATTGTCGATACACCCCAAGAAGCGGAAAAAGATTCTGGAAAAATGACGTTACCGCCAATCAAAGGCGCAGTTAAATATGAAAATGTTTTCTTTAGGTTTAACGCCAGGAGAGCATTGCAACTTTGCAATGTAAGTGTAGATTTAGCTCCCGGACAATTTATTGGGATTGTCGGTCAAAGTGGTTCCGGGAAAAGTACAATGATGAAACTACTGCTGCGATTGTACGAGCCAGAATCCGGTAGAATTTTAATAGATGGATATGATATAGCCAAAGTCGAATTATATTCTTTGCGCGGACAGATTGGTGTAGTACCTCAAGATACCTTATTATTTGACGGTACAGTGCAAGAAAATATTGCGTTAACAAATCCCGAAGCCAGCACCGAAGAAATTATTACAGCCGCGAAAATCGCCGCCGCCCACGAATTTATTATGAACCTGCCTAACGGTTATAATACCAAAGTAGGCGAACGAGGTTCAGCGCTTTCTGGGGGACAAAGACAAAGAATTGCGATCGCGCGTTCAGTTTTAGAAAAGCCAAAATTACTCGTTTTAGACGAAGCTACCAGCGCTTTAGATTACTTAACAGAACGTCAAGTTTGTTTAAATTTAGCCCAAGCATTTCAGGGAAGCACAGTATTTTGTATCACTCACCGCCTGAATACTATCTCTCATGCAGATACGATCATAGTTATGGATAGCGGTAAAGTGATAGAACAAGGCAAGCATGAAGAATTAATGGCATTAAAAGGCTATTACTATAATCTCTACAATCAACAAGAATTATAACGTTAAATAACCCTTTTTTGGCAATAAAGCCTGTTTACTAAGCTAAAATAGCTGCTACAGCACAGTCGTAGACAGCAAAGCCACATCATACTTTGGCTGGCGATGGTTTCTCAATGATAATTGTTGTGCTGAGAAAACCAGCAATATGACGTATTTTCTCGATTAAATGTTCCCTCGACCAGATATTAATTTGTCACGACAATTACGGTAAAATCTGTTTATTGCTCAATTGAATTACTTAATATCTCAGTAATTCAACTACTATTGAGATGGGATTAAAAAGCCAATTAGGAGGTGAGATTCTATTATAGAAGGGGTTTCTTGATTGTCAGCTTAATGATTTTTAACTCAGGACTGACAAAAGCATGAAACAGCACAATTCATCATCCCTACTCTACAGAATATTATTTAGCCTACGCACACATATTGTCATTGGTTATGTGCTGCTCATGGGATTTTCTTCTGTGGTAGGCACGTTTATCATCGATCAAATTCTATTTTTTCATGTACAAGAGCGAATCAAAAAATCTCTAGTGCAAGAAATGCAAGAATTCCGCATGTTAGCAGATGGAGCAAATCCAGAAACTAGTCAACCTTTTGGCGATGACATCATATCTTTATTTAAGGTTTTTCTCAAAAGTAACATTCCCGATGATGATGAGTTCTTGGTAGCCCTATTAAACGGGCAAATTTACAGCAGCAGTCCCCTAGCTCTTCCCGAATGGTTTAAATCTGATTCGCAGATCGTCAAGACTTTATCTCAAATCAAAATCGCTGAGAAAGGTGAATTTTATAGTATAGATGGTCAGGTAATTTACCTCGCTCAACCCATCATCACAGACAAAAATCATGGCGTATTTATCGTACTTCATGCAACTTCTGGCGAACGTGATGAGGTAAGTGATGCAGTTAAGCTGATTATTCAAGTTATGTTTGTCGTGACAATTGGTTTTTCTTTTTTAGCTTGGGTAGTAGCTGGTAAGGTACTCAAACCCCTAAACCTGCTAACAAAAACTACGCAGTCAATTAGAGAAACTGACCTAACACAACGCATACCCGTCAAAGGTGCAGATGAAATTGCTCAACTGACTATCACATTTAACGAGATGTTAGAAAGGTTAGAAACAGCCTTTTCTAGCCAGCGAGATTTTATTAACGATGCTAGTCATGAATTACGTACACCAATTACCATTATTCGCGGACATTTAGAGCTATTAGGAGACGACCCCCAAGAGCGACAAGAAACCATCGAATTAGTTTTAGATGAACTAGACCGGATGAATCGTTTTGTGGAAGACTTGCTATTACTAGCCAAGTCAGAACAACCAGATTTTTTAAATTTAGAAGTTGTCGAAATTAATTCTCTAACTCTGGAACTGTACGCCAAAGCCAAAGCATTAGCCCCGCGACAGTGGCGTTTAGACGCTCTAGCTAGGGGTAAAATTCGGGCTGATCGTCAACGCTTGACTCAGGCAATTATGAATTTAGCCGAAAATGCCACACATCACACCAAAGAAGGTGATGCGATTGGCTTAGGTTCAGATATCAGAAATAATCAATTGCGTCTTTGGGTACGGGATACCGGCGAAGGAATTCCCCTCAGCGACCAAGAGCGGATTTTTCAGCGCTTTGCACGAGGCTTAATTAAACACCGTCGTTCCAATGGTGCTGGTTTAGGATTATCCATTGTCCAAGCAATTGCCGAAGCTCACAGTGGTAGAATTGAACTCTTCAGCCGCCCTCATGGTGGCTCGACCTTTACCATAGTTATTCCCCTCAAACCCATCCCCAAATCCAGCAACCGAGGTAATAAAAATTTATTACTTCACAGGCCTGAATCATAGCCAACAAGTAGTCACGATGAAAATTTGTTCATCGCCATCCACGAAATAAAAAAGGGTTTAAAAGCTCTATAAGTAGGTCGGTGCAATTAAAGACAACTGGCGAAGTCTGTCATTTGTCATTGGTCATTGGTAAGGGTTCCAAGCATGTTTACATTGTGCTTACAAAAAATAAATTACCCAATTCCATAGTCTTGCTCGCTGTTGTTCTAAAGCGAGCGAGACGCTCGCACTACAAATTGATTGGGTATTTAGAAAATTGGATGTCCCCTATATATTTTCACAACCAAGGATGAAAATCTGTCTTTCCCATGCCCAATGCCCAATGCCCAATGCCCAATGCCCAATGCCCCATGCCCCATGCCCAACAGATACAATTTTTACGGAGATAGCCTTAGGTGAACAGAATTCTCATAGCAGAAGATGAACCTCGCATTGCCAGCTTTTTACAAAAAGGATTGAAAGCGAATGGTTTTACCAGTGCTGTAGCTAGTACTGGTGATGAGGCTATTTTTATGGCTTTGAGTGGGGAATTCGATTTATTAATCCTGGATATTGGTCTTCCCGGTAAAAATGGCTGGGTAGTCTTAGAAGAATTGCGGGGTCAGGGAGAACTGCTACCGATTATTATTCTCACCGCCTGTGACGATGTCAAAGATAAAGTTACTGGCTTGGAAAGTGGCGCTGATGATTATGTTACCAAGCCATTTCGCTTTGAAGAATTGCTAGCCCGCATTCGTGTTAGGTTACGCGATTATCGCCTACCGAAAACCAAGGACGAAATGCTACTAACAGCAGGCGATATTATGTTAGATTTACGTACACGGAAAGTCAAAGTAGGCGATCGCTATATTGAACTAGCCGCCAGAGAATTTACTTTAGCAGAAATCTTTCTCCGTCATCCCGGCCAAGTATTGACCCGCGAGCAACTACTCAGCCATGTTTGGGGTTACGACTATGACCCCGGTTCTAATATTGTGGATGTTTATGTTGGTTATCTCCGCAAAAAATTAGGTAGTGACTATATTCAAACAGTCAGAGGGATCGGTTATCGCTTAGATACATGAGAAAACTCTCATAAAAGCTTTAAGCCATCTTAATTGAGGTAAACAATAATTATAAGTAAGCAAAAACAACGTATTTTTTGCCCTAGACAGTATCACATTTGGTAGCAATACCAATGAGAAATTTTGACGTGCGAAATCAACAAACGGGGCAAGTGGGGATCAATTGATTATGGCCAGACAACTAAAAATAGAAATATTGGAGAGTGCAGAATTTTTAGAGAAAAGTCTCAAGAGAGCAAAAAATGCCTCTCAGAAAGAAAGATTGCAAATGTTGTGGTGGCTGAAAACAGGTCAAGTGACACAGCACCATGAATTAGGTCAACTTTTGGGGCGTAGTCCAGCCACCATTACTCGTTGGCTACAACAATATCGTCAAGGGGGATTAGAGAAACTCCTAGAAGTTAGAACAGCACCAGGAGCGCAAAAAAAAATTCAAGGGGAAGCCTTGGAGAAGTTGAAGAATCGCCTAGCGTCACCTGAAAGCTTTCGCAGTTACCGCGAAATCGTAGAATGGCTGGATTTAGAATGTGGTTTGCAAGTCAAGTATGACACTGTAAATCGATTTGTGCGCGAGAAATTGAAGGCTAAACTCAAAGTTTCACGTCTCGCTAATTCCCAGCCAAAAAAAGATTTAATCGAGAAATTACAACCAATTTATGCTTGGCAACATAGTGCCTAAAAACTAATGTATGAATTTGTCAATTTGCGATTGATAAGTTCATATTTTTCATGAGCAAGAGCTATTTAAAAATTTTTTGTGTTCCTGTTTTTAATAAAAAGCTGTGTGCGTATCTACCGCTTTAATACGTAATAACTCATCCAGCAGGAGTGAAAGACCCGATCTGTTTTGTGCAGCTATCAATTGTTTCAGCGTCATTAATTAGTAGTTGTTGGCACTGAATAATTATGGCAAACTTGCGCGCCTGTCATGGGTGGAAAGATTTGAACTATTGAACTCGGCTATTGTACCACCTTAAACATCACATCAGGGATCGTTGGGATCTCTCTGGTTGAATTTGGGCTGTTTTGAGCCGATCGTCTGAGGCGATAACATAGAGAGGAAGATTATGATCGAGATTACTCAATTAGCATCTGCAAGACTAGCAAAAGCAAAAGCAGGATACACCACACGTTCAGTAGATGTAAATGCGATCGCTACAATTTTAACGGGAGACATCAAACCAGAATCAGGGGATTTAGTCTTAGTCAGAGTAGACGCCATCGGTCAACACGAACGTATCGACCAAGTTGATGGGCGCAAAGCGATTATTTTTATTGGCGATGAATTGGTGCTTTGCTATGGAAATCGCTATGCTCCCGATCAATTTGAAGCCGAGATTCCTCCAGACTTATCACCATGTAATTTAGCCGCAGCTGGGGGGATAGCCGCAAAAGTTCTGTCTAAAAATGCTAAGGTAAAACTGCCCACTACCATTACCCCTATTGGCTTACTGGGCGATCAACAAGGAAAACGCCTCAACCTAGCTGATTGGGCTTTACCCACAACAGAGTATATTGGGCAAAGACCATGCACCATAGCTGTTGTTGGCACATCCATGAACGCAGGTAAAACCACCACAGCTGCACATTTAATTAACGGTTTTGCTAACTCAGGACTGAAAGTTGGCGCAGCTAAGATTACAGGTACTGGTGCAGGTAACGATACTTGGCTGATGCAAGATGCTGGTGCTAGAGTAGTATTAGATTTTACTTGCGTTGGTTATCCCAGCACTTATAGAGCCACACCCAAACAAGTAGAAGAGATTTTTGTCACCTTAAATAACCATCTCGCCGCTCAAAATGTCGATGTTATTGTTTTAGAAATAGCCGATGGCTTATTTCAAGAAGAAACATCAACCTTAGTTTCCTCGACAATTTTCCGCCAAACTGTTGATGGTGTATTGTTCGCAGCTGGTGGTTCCTTGGGAGCCTATGCTGGGGTGGAATGGTTGCAAAAACAGAACATTCCTGTAGTTGGTATCAGTGGTTTAGTGACTGCATCCCCCTTAGCATCTCGCGAAGTGCTGCAAATGACATCATTACCTGTTTTAGATTTGCCAATGCTGAAAACAGAAGCAATGAATATCTTAGCTAGTGCTAAAAAAGCCGAACATCCACCTTTAATTTTTTCATCTTCTCTGTTCGTACCCCCGACTATCTTGACTGCGCAAGATTAAACAGCCATTTGCAGATTTAAGAGAAAAACAATCATGATGCAGATTCCCCGCATATTCAGTGGTATCCGCATGTGGCTGCTGACGCGCTTAGTGATGAATGGCTTTTTTCAGGCAATTGCTACATTAGCCAATGCCTTTTTGGTAGAATTAGCCTTTGACAAAATTATTACAGCTGCTAATTTCAGCTCGTATCAGCAAATTTGGCAAATAGGTCTGGGTTTATTAGCGGCGGCTGTTGTCACTGCTTTGCTCCGGATGATGGAACGCACTGATGCTGAACGCATTGGTCAAGAATATGTTTACGAACTCCGGCTGATTTTGTATGACCGATTAATGAGCCTTTCCCCCCGGACTCTGCAAAATCGCAGTCAGGGCGGGGTAATGCTCCGCTTTGTCAGCGATTTAAGCGCTATTCGTCAATGGGTGAGTTTGGGATTAGCTCGGCTAGTAGTCGCGATTACAGTCGCGATCGCATCCTTGTTAGCTTTATCATTGGTCAATATCCGTTTGGCTGTCACAGTAGCTTTGGTCTTGACAATTGGCACGATTAGTGCATTCAGACTCAGCCGAAAAATGAGAACTACAGCCAAAGAAGCACGCGATCGCCTGAGTAGGTTAGCGGGGAATATCAACGAAAAAGTCGGTTCAATTGCGGTTGTGCAAGTTTTTGGTCAGTCACAACGGGAAAAAAGGCGAATTGCCCGTCAATGCAGGGAATTGGAAGAGGCGATGGTGAATCGGGCGGTAGTAGCTGGGCAAATGCAAGCCATTACCGAGGGTACCACAGCGATCGCGGCTAGCGCGACTTTATTAATGGGAGCGCTAGAAGTAACCGCCAATCGTGCTACCCCTGGAACCGTCGTTGCTGCCATGACAATTGTTGGTTTTTTAGTACCCCGGTTGCGCGACTTGGGTAAAGTACAAGAATATTGGCATAACTCGCGGGTAGCAATAGCGAAGATTCAGCAATTTTTAGCCACTCCTTCCCTGGTAAAAGAAATACCCAATGCACCTGAACTGCAAACGGGGCCGGGATGTTTAGAATTTGATGATGTCAGCTTAGAAGGTGGGTTACATAACATTAGCGCGATCGCCTTTCCCGGTGAAATTGTCGCCATCGTCGGCCCCAATGGTGCGGGTAAATCAACATTATTATCTCTCGCCGCTCGTTTAGTTGACCCCGATCAAGGCGTGATTCGGCTCGATGGACAAGACCTAACCCAACATAGTTTAAAATCTGTCAGGCGAGCCATTGGCATGGCTGCATTAGATTTACCACTATTGCGGGGAAGCGTTGATAAAAATCTCCGCTATCGCTGGCGAGATGCACCCATAGAAGAAATTACCAGAGTTCGTCAATTGTGCGGCATAGATGAACTACTAGCAGAACTTCCAGAAGGCGAAAAAACCAGAGTTGCCGAAGGAGGTAAAGGCTTATCCGCCGGACAACGTCAAAGAATTGCCCTCGCACGAGCAATTTTAGGCAATCCCCCAGTATTACTACTAGATGAGGTCGATGCTAACCTAGATGCCCAAGCCGCCGCCGTTGTAGATCGCATCCTCGCAGAATATCAAGGCACAGTTTTAATTATTACCCACCGCAAAGAACGCCTAGCCGCCGCCGATGCTGTTTGGCACCTAGAAGCCGGTCGCCTCATAGAAGCAGGGCCGACCAAAGAGTTATTAGCCAAAGATGGCCCTACCAGTCGCCTATTTTGGTCACACACTCAAAGTGTGATGTCTCAAAGAGGTTGACTGTTGACTGTTGACTGTTGACTGTTGACCGTTGACCGTTGACTGTTGACTGTTGACCAATGCCCAATGCCCCATGCCCCATGCCCCATGCCCCATGCCCAACCCAATCATTAATCGCGCTGCTTTAGCAGACTTGTTAACTACAGCTTTCAGCGATTTGCCCAAAAAACTGCGGGTTTTTAGGAGCGATCGCCCTGGCTATGTCGCCCTACGCCAAAATGGAGTTTTGCTTGGCGATTACTGGCTAGATCAAGGTGAAGTCTTGAATGCTATCTGCGGTACTGTTACCTCCTCTATGTCTCATGAAGGCTGGCAACAAGTAGATACTATTGAAATTTGCTTGACTCACCACTATCGACCGGTTTCACTTCTAGATTTTTCTAGTAAGTTTCCTAATTCAAAAAGAGGAATTCGCGGTATTAAACTGCAATATCAATCCCAGGTGGTAATATATAGTCCCACCCAAATGATTGCTCGTAATTTGAGCTTTTCAGAGGTATTTGCTAGTTTTCTGCAACAAATATCTATTTCTGCTGAAGCTTTCGCCAATCAAGGCGGAATTATCGAATCTTTTGAAGCGGAACAAATATTGCTAACTCTCGATGCCGCCGCCGCAGTCACAAAATTATATCGCGGCAATCAAATTGTACCCTTAGGTGAAATGTCTCGCCAAACGATCTCAGATATGCTGGAGAGTATGGGGATATGGTTACAGCACAACTACCTTGACAATGGGCGCTTAATCTACAAATATTTTCCCAGCACAAACCACCCTTCTGATGATAATAATATAACTCGTCAGTTTTTAGCAACTTTGGGCTTAATCCGCTATGCCCAATTTACAGGTCAGTCCGATCGCCTAGTCATGGCCGATCGCAATCTCACCTACAATCTGGCACAGTACTATCGATTACAATCTGGTATCGGTGGTAGCGAACATCGCGGTAAAGTAGAATTAGGCACAACAGCCTTAGCAGCTTTAGCGATTTTAGAACATCCCGATCGCGATCGCTATGCTGATATTTTGCAGATGCTCAGTCAAGAAATTGAAGCATTTTGGCAACCAGATGGCTCATTTAGCATCAGTTCTCAGCCCCGCAGCCAGAATTTACATTCAGGATTAGTACTGCTATTTTGGGCATCTCTGTATAAAGCGACTCAGGAAAAATATTTGTTGCAGCGATGTCGCCAAAGCTTCCTCTATTATCGCCAATGGCACTTAAAACATCGTCATCCCGCCTTTATTCCCTGGCACGCTCAAGCCTACGCATTGCTATATGATGAGACGGGCGATCCGCTCTTCCGAGATTTTATTTTTGAGATGTATGATTGGCTATTGCCAATGCAGCAATGGGAAAAACTCCGCTCTCTAGATGCGCGGGGGCGATTTTACGATCCAGCACAGAAAGAATACGGTTCACCCCATGCAGCGACAACCGGAAATTATCTCCAAGGTTTAGTGGATGCTTATCGCTTGGCTAAACAAAGCAACGATACACCTAGAGCTAATGCTTATGAGTTAGCTATCTGGCGCGGATTACGCCATATTCGCCAATTGCAATTTAAAGATGATGTGGATATGTTCTACATTCAAGAGCGATCGCTCGTTTCGGGTGGTGTGCGTACTACTGTCTATGACAACACTATTCGTCTCGATAATGTGCAGCAAAGCCTGATGGCGATTCTCAAACTCTACAATTTACCAGAATTTCCCCAACAACCACCCCAACCTAAAATAGCTTTTCAACAGATCAAGCAAAAAGTAGATATTGCCCCAATCATGGCGGAAATCACCGAAAAATCGCCTTTATGGTTTTATGATACCAGCCGCCAGCAAAAACTTGCCCCCCAACAAGAAACTCAAAGTATTTTCCTCCGAAGAGCAGTCAAACCCTTTCCGGAGGGAATTGAGAATGCTAGGGATGTCCATGAATCTTGTCCTACCGAAGTAGCCAAGGAATTTCCTGTGGTGATGAATTGGGTAGAGGATTTTGTGGCGGAGATTGGGGGCGAACTAGGTAGAGTTAACATTGTGAGATTAGCTCCCAAGGGACGAGTTTACAGCCATATTGACCACGGAGAATATTATAGATTGCGCGATCGCTATCATCTGGTACTCCAAAGTCCATCGGGTAGCTGGATGAAATGCGGCAGTGAAGAAGTTACCATGCATGAAGGTGAATTGTGGTGGTTTGACAATAAACAACCCCATGAGGCTTTTAACCCTGCTGAAGAATGGCGAATTCATCTCATATTTGATGTGTTGCCAAAAACGTGAATCAGCACATACTTTCATCTATTAAAATCAAACTTTTTTATCAACAAATTTTTGTTTTTACAAAACTTTTTCGTCAATTGATATCTTTTAGCTCTGCTGCGATTAGCGCAATTTTCGCCTTATCCCACCCAGCCTTAGCTCAGGATATTATCAACACAGAACAAAGCAATATATCATCTTTTAATTCTGTTTCCCAACTATCAGAGATAAAATTTACAGATTGGTCATTTCAAGCCTTACAATCCCTAGAAAACCGCTACGGTTGCCAGCTTAATTACCATAACATTTATGCTGGTAACCAAACTCTTACCCGTGATGAATTTGCCATTCATTTAAATTCCTGCTGGCGGAGAATTCAGCAACTCATTACCGCCAATCAAATAACGGTGAATCAAGATGATTTAGCAATATTACAAAGATTAAAAACCGAATTTTCAACTGAATTAAGTCGCTTAGAAACCCGGATAGAAAATTTAGATTTGCAAACCTCACAATTGCAAACACAACAATTTTCCACCACTACCAAGCTAACCGGAGAAGCCATATTTGCAGTTACGGGAGCATTTGGCGAAAAAAAAAGCGATCGCCATCAAAAACCCATCGATGATAATCTTGTTTTTCATAACCGTGTACGCTTAAATCTTGATAGTAGCTTTACTGGTAAAGACCATCTGAGATTGCGATTGCAATCTGCAAATATCTCTAGCCTAGAAAAAGCTACAGGTACAGATATGGCTCGCTTAGGCTTTGAAAGTGATAACGATAATGAACTAAATATCAGCCGTTTAGAATATACATTTCCTATTAGCAAACAAGCCAGACTTTCTCTGAGCGCTACTGGTAGTGAATTAAGCGATTTTGCTGATACAGTAAATCCTTTTTTTATCAGAAGTAGTCTCGGTGCAATCTCCCGCTTTGGCAGACATAACCCAATTTACCGCCAAAGTGCGGGTATGGGTATAGGTATAGATTATCAAATTAGCAAAAATGTTAATTTAAGTCTTGGTTATATCGCTGATAATGCTCGCAATCCCAGAGTAGGAATTAGCAAAAGTCCCTATGGAGCAATTGTCCAACTAACTCTTAGACCTAGTAATAATTATAAATTTGGTTTAACTTATATCCGCTCTTTCAATAACTTGAAAACAGGAACAGGAAGCGAACTAGCTAATGACCCTTTTAACGATAAAAGTAACAGTATCACTGCCAATTCTTACGGTTTACAAACAACTTGGCGATTAAGCCGTAGTTTCACTATAGGCGGTTGGGTTGGTTTAACACAAGCCACCGCCTCAGACATTACAGGAAAACCCAGCGCTAACATTTTGAACTATGCTATTACCTTAGCCTTTCCCGATTTAGGCAAAAAAGGTAACTTTGCAGGTATTATCATTGGTCAACCGCCAAAAGTTATCAGTAATGATTTTGGTAATAGATATCAAGATAAAGCTACCGCTTGGCATTTAGAAATGTTATATCGCTGGCAAATTAATGACAATATTGCCATTACTCCTGGGTTATTAATCATCACAAATCCCGAACACAAACAAAATAGCGATCCAGTTTATGTTGGTACAATCAGAACGACATTTTCACTCTAGTAGATTATTCGGTTAAAGGTTGACGAGTTCGTACTAGCTCACTTGATTTAAACCAGTAACTATCACCCCAGTAATACTTTACTAGGGCTTCTTGATATCCTTGTACTTCATGACGCCGAACATCAATTACTAATCCAACCGGCCCGCCTATCTCGTTCCAGACATGATCACCAATTTCTAAAATTCTAGGAAAGTCAGAATTATTGATCACTGGTCAACTCCCGAAACAGCAATTTAACAGCTTTGGATGCCACACGCGATCGCACTAATCGAATTGGCTTACCTAAAGTTTTCTCGCTATCCAGAAATTCGCACAAAGTTGTGTAAATTTCATTATCCAAACGGCAGCGCTTTACCTCTAAACGAGTAAAAACCCATTGCCAGAAGGCTTTACGGCAAAGTTTAGAACCAGAGTTAACTTTACTTTGGTGTTTATCGCCTGATGATTCCAGGCTTGGCGCAAGTCCTAAGCACTTTTGAAATTTTCGCAGTGAAATGTATCGCTTGGTAGGCTTACCCGATTTCCTACCTTTGCGAATTTGTACTTCTGGTTTGCCATCCTTGAGGAAAAATTCAATCGGGTAAATTTGACTGAGAATCATTGCTTGCAGTCGCAGCCCAAAGCCAAATTTTGCAAATGCTTCCCTGTAAACGCTAAACCGCTCATCGCTCAATAACTGCTGTAACTCCAATTCAATCAGCCGTTCTTCACGTTGCAAACTACAAAGCCTTTGAGCGTGAAATTTTACTTCATGCCCTATCCCCAAGCCGATGCTGTTAGCTAGCATTGCATCATATCTTAGCGATACAGCTTCCCCGGCTAGCCATGCCCACAAAGGTGAAACGCCACATTTACCCGGCTTAGATTGTGAAAGTGCTATTTCCGGGAATTGCCAAGCTAAATCTTGGCGTAACCGGTTGACGATCGGCGACTGCACCCGGTTGAGATGACTTAGCCGCAAAATCAACCGCCGGATATGACGGATTATCCCGCAACGGTTATCAACAAATCGTGTAGTATCACCGCAGTAGTCAAACCAATAACAAGCAAGCGCAAGTGAGTCGGCGTCATCATCCTTATCTGGTAAAGCTAAATGGTTAGCCCGGTAATTTCTTAATTCTTTGTGACCAACTGAGAGAACATCAACCCCAGCGCGGCGCAAATGTTCAGCCCAAATTAAACTATAGTTTGTACCTGTTGGTTCGATAATTGCAATATCGGCATTTAACGCCAGCATTGCGGTAATTCCTGCACGGTTGGCGTTAAATTTCAAAAACCGATATTCATAATAAAATTGACGTACTCTATCAGGTTTACTTTCAAGCAAACACGCGGAAACTGAGGACTTGCTGACATCAAGTCCCAAAATTCTGATTTTGTTTTGCATGGGGTGTTGTTTTTAAAAATTCCCGAAGAGTCTAAGAATCACCCAAAAGCCATAAGCCTGCTTCACTCTCAAGACATTGGGATTTAAACAGCATCCCCCAGTAACCGAGCTTGCGAAAATGTAAAAGCCAAAGCCTAATTCTTTTTCAAAGCCCTAAGTTACATTTAGGAATGCTGGCGACTGATTTGGACTCAGACCGCGACGCGATCGCAATTTGGATCGCGTTTCGCCAGCTAGTCAGGCTGGCTCATCAGGCGTCGAACTCCTCCGAGTAATAATCCGAGAGATCCTCTTCCATAATTTGTTCTAGTTCGTTTAAAGCAGGCTCTAAAATTTCTTTGAGTTTTTCATCAATTTGGCTGTCTGCTTTTTCAACTTTGGCTATGAGGTTTAATCCCGTGTCTATCCGGCTTTTAATGGCAACTAGTGAATTCCAAATTTCGTAATAGTCCCAAGATGGATCGGGCTGAAAATCAATATTCATATTCATCATCTTCAAACTCATCTGACTGTTCTGGCTCACCCAAAAACATTGACATAAGTAATGAACTGGTTGAAGTTACACCGTTAAAATGTTCGATGTTTAAAGGCAATCCTTGATTGATGTAATCTATCGCCATCTGCACCGAAGTGCATTCCGGCTGCCACATTTGATAAAGCTCCTCAGCTAGTGCCTGTATTTGTTCCTGGCTCAAATATTTAGCATCAACTACATAGCAATGTGGGCTTCCTTCTTCTCTGGGAACGATAGGAAACATTGATTTTATTGGTACTTTTGAATCAGGGAATAACTTGTTAAAAGGTGTATCAGGTTTTAAATTTGCCCAAGTTTCCATGCCTAAAATGTGATAATTTTTACCTTGTAAACGTTTTAAGTCTTTGGGTCAGAAGTGCGATCGCGTTTTTCTCCTCTTACGCGATCGCATTTTTAAAAATTTAGTCCAGCCTTGATTAATAGCTGACGCGCCCAAGCAATAGCTGTGGCTTCATAAAGTGCATTGCCAAGAGGAACGCTAAAACAATCATCATCTAACCGCCACTCCTTGCCGTTGTCTTTGCACCATTCCATATAAGTGCGAAATTCACCACCCATTCGCCTCACCTTCATCCAAAATTTGCTGCAACATCTGCTCACCCTTAGCCCACCTAACGCGAAGCACTTTTTCAATCACATAAGTTTTGCCCTGACTTTCAAGTAGTGACTTTACAGCCAAATACAAAGCTTTTTTCTGGGAAGTGGAAGCCGTAAGCTCATCCGGATGATTTGCGCTAGGCTCACTATATAAATGTTCTAGCGATTGGGTTAATTCCTCTTTGACTTCCGGCGGGTAAGTTGGCTCGGAAGCTCCATAAATTTCTTGCAATGCAATTTCTTGTTGCTGGGTGTGAAGTGCAATTTCTACCGTTTCAAGTTCTTCATTCATTGCTGAGAGTGCTTTACGGCGGGCATCATCGACCATTAGCCGTTTGGATTCCTGCACCAGTTGCACGCCGGCGACAATTGCCAAGCTGTAGCTGATACCCTTCCCAATTGGGGGAAGTGGAGATAATGCACTTAGCCAAAATGCAGCTGTAGCACTGGCTAGGCAATTAGTTCTCAACCACCGAGAAGCCATGACAGCATACCCCCCAGGAAAATTGAAAACGCGATCGCAATTAATAAGGCATAGTAATCATGCTCACTAAGCTTGAGGAAGGGGCGAACAGCATCATCCGTAAGCAATGCAACGACTAGCGCCGCAGCGCACATGATGTAAATTACCCACATAACACGGGTTAAAGCTGGATGTAACGCCCCTAGCCAAGCGACAGCGCTAGAGGCGATACAGCCAAGCAGGAACCAAGCCCCCAGGTGTACCGCCTTAACCATTACTTAGCCGCCTTGATTTTGGCTTTTAGTTCTTCAATCCGTTGCTGTGCCTTGTTATCAGCATTTTCTAAGCCAATTCCCAATCGAGCGTACTCCGGACGTTGGCGGTGCAGATGTCTGGCTGTTGCAACGTCGGCGCGTTTTTTGGTGAGTTCGCCGTCAGCGACACCGCGAACGTAATTTCTATGATGTTTGTGAACCTCAGCATCAGCAGTTTCTATTTTTTTGAGTGAACGATAGGCTCGCTGTGACTGCCTTGCGCCTTCGGTGCATTGCTTGGCAAGTTCTTTAAGTGCTGCAGCTTCTTCCTTGGTAAAATAGCGTGGTCTGTCGTTAATTGGTGCAGTTCTCACAGATTGCCATCTACCCGCGTTCATCGGGTTTATTGCGGTTGGGTCTGTGGGAGCTAGTACCCGATTTTTATCTATGGCATGACCGCCAGTGGCAAGGTTTGAACCGCCTTCACTGGATTTATTGCTTTGAGTAATACGTGCAAGGAATCCCATTTTTAATCCTCCTGATCTTCAAGTGAGATAAAAAAATTCGCAGAGGCGGAAATTCTTCTGATACTAGTTGGCTCCAATTCGTTAGGACGTTCTTCCGCCGTAACTCGATTGTCTGAAACCTCTATAACTCGCCACACACTAGCGTCTTGTCGTGTCTTTGGCCTTACAAAATCAAATTTTTTCATCGGCAAACTTGGGTTTTGAGTTTTTCTAACTGTTGGGCATCAGCTTTCATCTGGCGCAATTGCACTTGATCCGAACTTTGGTAAGTGCTAATTGCCCCAATCGCTAAACCTGCAACTAGTGCGGCTGCAATGATGATCGCGTAAGGTGCTTTACTGGCTGCAACCGGTGCAGATGGCTGAGGCTGAACGTAAAATTCCCCGGTAAAAGGAACTACTCTGTTGCTGTTAGTCGTTTGTTGTTGGTTGTTCATCTCCCCCCAGCAGAATTGGTTGGTATGTGGGCAAGAGTAGATGCTCGGTACCTGCATTAATTGCGGCGTGAACTGAGGTTTGGATAACTTGACGCTGTTGCGGTGTTGGGTTTTGCTGCATTTGCTTAATTCTGTGCAGCACTCGACCGGGTAACAGTCGCCAATATTCAAGGGCTAAAGTTTCCGCAGAATGGTCTAGCAACGATTCCAGTAAATCGCCTGCATCATTTTCCGCAACGTCATCTGCTGCATTTTTCGATGCACGACGGGAACGCAATAACTCAATTCCGGCTTCAGTCCAAAGTTTTTGGCCGTGTTCGTCCGCAATTAGATGAACATCGATTTGGAATACCCCAGGGTGTCGGCTTAACCAACTGCGAATTGTTCCTTCGGGTATCCCGGTTACCTGTGAGGCTTGCGGTGTGGTGTATAAATTGTCCATCGCATACAATTTGGTTACGTAATCACAATGGTTTTACTCACGCGATCGCATTTCGTTGGTATTCAACGCGATCGCATTTTTAAAGGCAATAATTCCGCCGTCATAATGTCGCCGAATCCCCCTGAGTACTTCTCCACTGGTCAATTCGTCAACCTGATCCGCTTTAAGATCAGCCCAGCAACAATCTTTAATCCAGCATCTAGCCTCAATTAATTCTTCTGGTGTTAGTTTTTCCATTTTTATTAAGGCTGAAATACAGCATTGACAAGGGCTGATGCTTCAAACATGTCACTAGCTATCTGAGACGCAAGGTAAAGTTGTTCATCTTCAGACAGGGCATCGACCGATAAAACAATATTCAACGGGATATCGTGAAAATTTAACTCCTTGTGCTGATAGGCAATGCTGGTTTGTTCTCTCAGTGCCATGTAAATCAAAACTTGCAGGCCGGATGCTTGGGCGCGGTCGAAATGTTCGCTTACATGGGAGTAAATATCAGTTTCTTGTTTAGTCATTAGTCATTGGTCATTGGCTGTTAGGTTGTCATCACGCACGACTATCCCGATCCAGTGTTCTCTAACGATTACTTCGTGGATGTCATATTCGCAATCAGTCCCTTCGCCGATGATGCGAACTTGCATGATCGCGTCAGGGTTTAGCTTTTGCAGTCTTTCGATCAGTTCTCTGACTGTGCCTGTTAAAAATAAGTCTTTGTTGTCTTGCCATCGGTTGCTCATGATTGGTCATTGGTCATTGATTATGATCTTTTGCTCAAACTCACGAGTAGCCGCTAGGCAGGGCGTCGAATAAAACTTTGTTATTTTTGCACTCGCCTGCGTAAGCATCACGGATTGTCTCAGCCCTTCAAGCGGTTTAAGTCCACGTTTTTTGCGGCGTCGGTTTTTTTGTACAAGGTTTTTACTCATAGTCATTGGTTATTGGTTATTGGTCATTGGTCATTCACTCACTAGCAGGTCTTTCCACTACAGGCTGCTATCTCTGGCGGGTTTGGAGTGAAGCGCCAGCGTACCTCTGGCGCGATTTAAGGTGTAATTTTGCTGGTATTAGCGCTGTCAACGAGCTTATACGTCTAAGTTTTCCTCCACTAAGGTTTACAGTTTGCCCTTCCTCCAACTCACTAGCAGGTCTTTACCTAGCACAGGCTGCTATCTCTGGCGGGTTTGGTGTTGGGTGTTGGGCATTCGGCAGACTGTCTGCCGAATTAAGCATCAGGTTTCAGGTAACGGTGCAACGTGCAAGAACGTTGCAGTTTTGCATTATGCGTTACTGTGATATATATTTATGCATAATGCAAAACTTAAAGTCAATAGCTCTTTTAGGTTTTGCATATGCGCTTGCTTTTTGCATATGCAATAATTCTGTCAGGAGAGACAATGGAGAACGCTCAACTCAATGCCAAGACCAAAAAAATACACAGAAGAAACTCACAACCGAATGGTGAGAATGACGGACAAGGACTGGAGGGAACTAGAGGCTGTGGCTTTGTCAATGGGTCTGGGGAGCAGAACAGACCTGCTAGTAGGGATTGCGAGAAAGACTATCCCGGCGGGAGTATTGAATCCCAACGAGAAGAAATTAGTAATGGAGTCCCTGCTGGGAAAATCCTAGATGAGGTATTGCACCTAAAAGAGCAGTTCCTCACTTACACCAAATCTCATCAAAGTCACTTAGAGGCAAGGCTTGATGCAGCCAAACAGGAAGAACAGCAATTTCTATCTAGTGTTGAAATTCTAGAGAGAAGAATCAAAACAGCGCTTGTAATTCAAGAACAAACAAATACTTTAGACGCAACCGAAGAACATAAAGAATAAACCGTCCCCACCCTTGCGTGAGGACGGCTTTCTATTGGGTATTAACAAGTAGTTAATAACCTGATTCTTAGTGTCCAGAAATATTAAAAAGTCCTCGATTTCAAGGACTTTGACTACCAAATAATAGGAGATATTATGACACAAAACATAGCTAAAAACATTAACCTTGAGGTAGAAAAATGACTCAAGGTATCTATCCATTTCCTTCTGAGCAATTAGATTTTCGTGCAACTAACGACCGTTTGCCACCATGCAATATAGACGCTGAAGTTGCAATTATTGGTGGTATATTAGTAGACTCTAATGCTATATACCGAGTTAAAGACAGGTTAAAGCCGGAGCATTTCTTTATACGTACACACGCATTGATTTATCAAGAGTGCTTGAGGCTTTGCAAGCAGGAACAACCAACCGATTTACTAACAGTTGAAAGCAAAATCAGGGACAAGTACCCTAACAAAAAGGAATGGCGAAGCACGTTAGCCAAGCTAGTTGATGCGGCGGAAAGTACTGTTAACATAGATGCTTTAGCCGCGTTGGTTATTCAAAAAGCCGTTCGGCGTGACCTAATAAAAGTATTCGATGAACTTTATAAATTAGGCTATGACACGGAGACTGAATTTGATGAACTCCGCACAATAACCCAAGACAAAATACGCTCAGTAATCGAGCATCCAGTCGCACCAACTAGAGAAGAATACCAACAATGGAAACACGACAGATTACTTGATGAATTAACCACAATTTATACAACTTGTACACAACCGTCTTTAAAGCTATTAAAACTCAAAGACCTAGCTAACGAGCATCATTTATCAATCAACTTCCTCGAACTTTTATACCTTAAAAGTCTCACAGCACAGTGTACGAAATTACTCACTTACAAGGAGTTGAAAGAGTTAGCGGGTTCCACAGTTAGGGAATGGTTACTTAATGGCTTAGTTCCTAAAGCAACAACTATTTTGCTGGCGGCTGACGGTGGAATTGGTAAAACCAAACTTACCTATGGAATTGGCAAAGTAATTATTCAGGGTACTCAGTTTGGTAAATTCACTGCCACAGGTGAAAAACGCAAAATCCTTTACTATCAAGGCGATGAAAGCCCCGGCGACATGGTGCAAGCCCTGGAGTCACTAGGCTACTCCGAAGATGATATTGATAAGCACGTTCGCGTTCGCTTTGGCTGGAGTGCTGAGAATATGCCAGTGCTAATTCAGGATTTGAAAGAATTTCAACCCGACTTTGTTGTCATCGACTCGCTATCAACTGCTAACAAGTACTCGGTTTACCAAGAATCACAAATGGAATACGCCCGCCCCATTTTGGAGATGACCGGGCTAGCAATCCAGTACAACACCACATTTTTAATTATTCACCACACCAACCGGGAAGGCGGGGTACGCGGTACAACCGCTATTAGAAACGCAGTCAGCGAAGTCTGGACATTAGCCAAAGACAACAGCCAATCAGCCACACCCTATGACCGACTACTAACAATCGACAAATCGCGATCGCGCTCCTCCGGTAAAAAATATCGGCTGATGTTCAGCCCTGAAGACCTCAGCTTCACGTTCCTGGGAGAAGACGTTGATCAGTTTGTCGCCTCAGAGCAGTCAGCCAAAGACGCGCTTTTAGATTTCTTCAAAGCCAACCGTAATATTAAGTTCACATCAAAAGAACTTTCTCACCGGCTGGGCTACTCCGACGGACACACCCGCAGCAGCTTATCCGCCTTGTCCGCAGATGGGCTTATCAGCGCCGAGCGTCGCCCCGGTCACGCAACCAACTATTACCTAGCTTGGGAGAATGGCGACGATCACCCCGACGATCACCCCAGTAATCGACTCGAAATCCTTGCTAGGACTGAAATAGAAGCTGATTCCACACCCTGTATCATAGAAAACTCGATCACCCTCGATCACCCCACGATCACCCCCGACGATCACCCCATCGACCTAGACACAGCAAGCGATACAGCCGAAGGTGATCGTCTAAGTACAGAAAAATCGCTTTTAGAAAAAGTTGAGCCAGAAAAAAATAATCTGAATTTTTCACCTTCAGCCGATCACCTTCGCCCAGAACCCTCACCAGATAACAACTCTAGGGGTGATCGTGGGGGTGATCGTGAGGTGATCGTGCAGTCGCCACCTACAACCGACGAACTACCCCTGATTGAAGAAAAAGCTATTTACTGGAGCAAGTCTTTGGGATGCAAAGTAGAGATTTTTAATATTGTTGATGCTTTAGGCACTGTCGGCGCGAAAGCAGGGAAACGCTGGGTAACTCTAAACTTTGCAGACTTGAGACCCTGTGAAGAATCCCCTAAACACAATTTCTCTGTCACGGATCAAGTAGTCATTCTCTGTGGAAAACATCAAGACAAACTTGCTGTTATCTCCTCGATTGGTTCTGCTGGCATCTTTTTAAATTGCGAAAGGAAGTTGATCAAGAAGGCTTTCTTCCCACATCAGCTAGCCAAGATGTAAAAGTCCGGCATTATAACCCAGCACTTTGCTTGTTGCAAATTGCGTGATAAGCTTCGGCCGAATATGGTCTGGTACAGGAATGAGGATTTTTGTACTCCCATCAGTCGGCTGGGTTGTCTGGTGATTCCCCAGCCTTCCCCAAACCCAGTACATCAGGCTTATCTTTCACCAATTGCCTAAACTTCCGCAACTCATCCCAGGCACGGGTGTTAATGTCGAGTTCTTTCGAGTGCTGGTTTGGGTGGTGCTTGGTACGTTTGTACTCAATGTACGCTTCAATCGCCTGAAGAATAAAGGAAGCATCCCCCGCTCGCTGAGGGACATTCACTAACTTGTCATTAGGTGCATCTATGGATTTAGCATACTCCATTACCTTAAATTCTAAGGCAATGGGAATTCTGACTAACTTGGTTTCTCCACTGTTCCAGCTAGACTGCCAAGTCGTTTTTCTACGTCCACCTTTGCTCATAGCCGTGCCCTCTATTGCCTGTTACAAGGCAATAATACAAGGCTCCATTGCCTGTTACAAGGCAAAAAAATGCGATCGCGTTTTCTTGGGAATCAATCAGGGTGTATCGGCAAGAAGTGCGATCGCGGCAGTTGAAATTTGAGTTTTGCTTTATGGGTCAATCCTAAGCGATGGGGGAAGCAATGCGGCTTCGTATTCATCCCACATCCGGTCGGCAATACCTTCTAGAGATTTTGCCAAAGTTTCGGGGTTGTCCATATCGCCGTTCAGGATTTGGCCAATTAGGTAGCCCAGCGACAATATCAAGTCAGTTTTGTTAATCATAATGTGGCTATAGCCCCCTTAATAGCATCTGGATCAATGTCGATATAACGCTCAAGTGCTTTAAAATCCCGATGCCCAGTAATTTTTTTAATTTTGTACGGGTCAATTCCGTTGCGGTGTAACTTGGTGATGAAACTCCGGCGGGAGGTATGCGTGCTAATTCCCTTACTTCCAAAACCAGCTTTTTCACAAGCTCGCTTGAGAATGTCGTAAGCATTGCGCCAAGTTATCGGTTTTGTCCCGTCCCGACTGGGGAATAGCCATAAGCTATCAGTTTCAGGTTTGTAAGATGCCAACGATTCACCTAAAACTTGATGCACTGGTACTTGTCGAGTTTCACAGCTGCCATCAGGCCGCTTTTTGCGAGTTGCAGCCCTAAAAGTTATATATTCTCGTGGTTTACCACTGGCATCATAAACATCACTGACCTTTAGCTGAATTAAAGCACCCCACCGTTCCCCGGTGTACCAGCCCAAATCCAAAAGTAATTTGTATTTTTGGGTTTGAATCTGACGCCGTAATTTAGAATATTCCGTGTCAGTGATACAGGCGGCCTGTCCGTGACCGTCAATCTTCATTCATTGACCTCCCGTTTTTAATGTTCCGCTTTTACCTAGTTCAGAGGTAAAAGCGGAATATATAAGATTTCATCTATTAGTAATAAGTCGCTCAATCCTAACGCTGACAAGACTTACACGTAATCAGCGTATATACCGCTTTTACATAAAACTGGAAGATTGCAAGTATTTTCAATCGCAAATAAAACGGATTTATTCACTTCAATAAAAAATCAGTTTTATGGCGGAACCAACCTTAACTCAAATATTCGGTACAGGTGCAACTCAGGATGCCACTACCTTGACAATTTTAAAATCTGACCTAACAGGCTTAACCGCATCCGGAAGCAATACGGCTGAAAGTTTGCTAGCAGCAATTAACCTAAAAGCCCAATCTTATTTATCCCAATCAAATTTTGATAGCAATACAGACCAAAGTATTTACATCAGTAACGGCTTCTCTTCCTTTACCACGCGCGGGACTGATGCCTATCGTGTGGATCAAATTACTTTAAATTTGGCAAAACTTGATACTGGCTCAACTCTCGATCCGGATAGCTACTAATGAGTTGCGGTTGTCCTGGAAGCTGGGATATTACGTTCCGGTTTAATGGGGTTGATTATCACGAATATGTTAGCGGCTATGAGTGGGATAATCCATTTTTAAAAACCATATCAGGAAAGGATTATCTCTACTCAGCCTGCGATGATCGGGATATGCGGGGCGGACTTGTGTGGGCTAATTCCCCAGGTATAGCTCCAATCGTCGCTACTGCTTTCACAAAAACAGATCCGAACTGCGTATCTAGTCAGTCTTACGACTGCATTAATGGGGCTTGTATTGTGTCTACGCAATACGATACCCCAGGTATTTATGCTTCATTAGCAGAATGTGAAACCGCTTGCGGAACTGGATGCAGTGGTAAATGTATCTCAAATTCTGAATGGGCAACTATTGAAGGCTTATCAAATCAATTAAAACAAAGAAATTGTAGTTAAAATATGAGCGCTTCTGGCACAATTTCAAATCTCCAGCAAGCTTTAAATTGTGCTGGAAAGTGTGATTGCTGTGCAAACTTGCAGCAACAAATCAATCAGATTAATGCAAGACTGGCACAAATAAAGCCGGTTGACGAACAAGCAATTATTAATAAATCAGTAGATGCTTCAAGGGCAATCGTTCCTGATATCACAAAGGCAGTCGTCGCCACAAGTTTAATCCCAATTTTTGATGATATAACCTGGCTTAAAAATGCGGTTGGAACGGCATTAACTCTAGCCAAGGAAGCTTTATTTTTAGTTGGAAACCTGATTAAAGAAGTTGCAATGATAGCCGCGACCATGGCAGCTGCATTGGGGGCTGCCGCAACTTTACAAGCGATAACCGGAAGAATTGACGCGGTAGAAGCTGGGCTAGACCAAGCAAATAACTTTATCAGCCAGCTTTTTAGTCAAGTGAAAGCAGTCAAGAATACTGCTGAGGGTGCGGATTCAAAAGCAGAAAAAGCAATTAAAAGTGTTGATAATAATACTGAATCAATTGTTAGACTTTCGGGTGAAGTGTCTGAAACTAAATCGTTAGCAAGAACAGCATTGTCTAGGGCGGTTGAAGCTGATAGAAAAGCAGATGTGGCTAAAACCTTCGCAGAAAGAGCAGCAGAAATTGCAAATATTGGAATCAGAAAAGCAGATACGGCTCAAGCCTTCGCAGAAAGAGCAGCAGAAATTGCAAATATTGCAAACAAGAAAGCAGATACAGCTAACAATAGACTTGATAATGTAGAGCCATTGCTTGATTTAGTGAATCAAGCAGTGATGGATCATACTGGTCAAATTATTTCTTTAAATAATGAACAATTAAATCTTAGATTAGAGTTGGAGCAGGTATCAGGGAAAGTTTCTAATTTGGAATTTCAAATTCCTGGAATTGATGCAAAAGCCAATCAAGCAATACAAAAAGCTACAAATGCCGAACAAGAAGCAGAAGCGGCTAATACTAAAGCGCAAGCTGCAATTCTTGAAAATGCAAAACTTAGAACCAAAATTAATCAATTAGAGCAGAAAGATGTAATTTTAGAAAGAGGAATTACCAAGGCGCAGCAGGAAGCTTATGCAGCGCTTCAGCTAGGGGGATTAGGTTTAGTTACTGCTCAAAATACGGCTCAAGGATTATCAAATGTAGCTGGAAGAGTTGGGATTATTGGGGGAACAGCAGTTAATGCTGATAGCAAAGCTACAAACGCATTAGGGCAAATCAGCACAATTAAAAATGGGGTGGTAACAAATCCTGCAATTCAAAACGCGATCGCGCAACCCATCGGAAGAATCAATGACACCCAACAGAAGCAACAGGAACAAATCAAACAGATTGAGCAAAAGATTTCTACTCCTGGAGCTAACACAGTAACGCGAGGGGAATTTGAACAAATTAAACAAAAACTAGGCGAGGCGGACAAAATGAACCGGGAAGGCAACGCCAAAATAGATGAAATTTTAGCCAAACTACCAGCACTACCCGCCGCCGTAGCTTCTGCCACAGCTGCTAGAGTTCCCAGTGTTCCACAAATCAAGCAAGCTGTGGGCAGTGCAATGTGTGAATCGGCAAATAGTGGATGCGTAGCAGGTGCATTGAATAATCAAAGCAACGGGTTAAAAGCAGACTTTGGTCAAAAACTTAGGGATTTAGAGCAAGGACTTAACGCAGGTGCAAACGCTGCACAGCTAACCCTGTTGAATACCATAAACACCAAGCTGGGCGATCAAGTAGTTGGTGGCATTGGTCGAGTAGTTACCAAAATTACCACCAATCAAGCAGTTAACCAAATTGCCAACCTGGTCACAATGGCGGCCGCTATGCATAACGTGATCATGCTTTCAGATGGAGCCGCACAAACATTTTTCAGCATTCTAGATAATATCTTTGCTATCCCCACTCTGATCATCAACCCAGAAGCAGAAACCATTAGCACTCAACAAGTATTCGGTGGTGCGATTGAGAATGTCATGAAATCTGTATTTGGCGTTGAGGAATGGGCACAAATAAAAGCTCAATGGGCTATATACAATCGCATTTATCAAAGTTCAGCCAATGTAGTTAATAATGTTCGCAGTATTGGAGGGAGTATTGTTAGTGCAGTTGAGCAGTCAGCAAGGCTAACAGGTAAAGGCTTTAACGCTATGCAAGATGAAGGCTTGCTATCAGAAAACAACTGGGACTACACCCCAGAGAATCTTAAATTAAAAGGTGGATTGTACGCGAAATTTGGCAAATTAGCTGATGGTATTTCTGTGGTCACAGAAGGATTACAAGCAATTGAAGCTGTTACATCTGAAATTCGCAGCGCTGTAGATTCAGCTAACCAAATTAAGCAAGAATCTAAAGAAATTGAAGATGCAATCAAAGAAGCAATCGGACAGTCTAAAACAGAAAGAGAAACAGCAATAGAAGCCTTACCACCGAAAGAGTACTCTTGGGAGGATTTAATCTAATGCCAGTTAGAGATTGGGCACAACTTAGAAAAGTTCTCCGTAATGGCGATAGTTTTAACCGTGAGGTATACGACTGGTTTAAAGATGCTGATAGTAACAATACTAGAAAAGCGCTGCGAGATGATTTATTGATTGGTGCTAAAGATAGTATTGCAATTGCTCAAGTTAAAATGAGGGCATTTAGAGAAATAATTCAAAAAACACATCTTAAACCTGACATCATTGGAATGCCCAAGATTGATGTTGATGCTGATGTTACTTATAAGCCAGAGGTTACGCTATTTTTTAAACAGAATAAAGAATCTGTCCCCAAAGGTAAGACCGCTAAAACTGCACGAATGTCTTATAGATTGATGAATCAAACCTCATCCAGTTTGAGCAAAGCAGAATTAAGAACATTGGGACAAAATATTTATAATGACTTTGCTAAACCCACACCATACAGATTTAACAAGGGTAAAATTATTGGTTGGTATGTTAAGCCTGAAGATGGGTTGAATTTACAAATTTATGCTCACACTTCAGAGATAGGTGAAACAGTAGCGCGTAAAATTATCGCTCACAGAAATTTAACTTTTGACGATAATATTTTTAAATTCACTACTCCAAATAGAAATAGTGATACTACACCCGGAACCATCACAATTTTAGGTGAAACACAACAAAAGCCTATTTGGAGACCTACTGTATTTGTAGAATTTGAACATGCCAGTATAAATCTGCATAATGACACGCAAATCCGTGTATTGTGTGATTTATCTGGGACTTATGCAAACCCGATGTACAGACCGTAAACAAATATAAGCTAATATTTCTCAAACCCCTATAGGGTTCGCGGAAAATTTATAACTTAAAATGCGATTTATATTTGGGTTTTAGCAACACTGCAAAAAACTCATCTAAAAGCAATATGGGAAAATATTCAGATATTCGTCGTGGGAGAGAACTTAACGAAGCTCTTACCAAATTACGAGCATGGGAAGATTTATCAAAAGATGCAAAGCAAACACTATATAAAGGACAACGAGGAACTTCTGTAAGAGTTGACGCTAACAGAGTTGCTGGATATGTTGAATCTTTCGGACTTTCTGGAAGGATATATTTACCAGTTAAGCTATTATCATCTACTCAAACTGCAAACGCTTCTTTGATTTCTACTGTACGGAATGCTGCAGATGATACTGGTAGAACATTAGCGGCTAACTTCACCTTGCCAACTGGGGGGACAAAACTTGACGGGCTGACGGGATACAAACCCGCCAAAATATCCTTGACGCAGCGCGGTGCTGCTGTTTCGGATAACAAATCACGCATTACTAATATCGAATACAAGCGCTACGACAACAAAAGCGTTGCATCTCCCTTTGGTTCTAAAAATACAGGTGGAGAAACTTATTTAGACGCAGTTGCCGCAATTAGGGCACAATCTGCCATCGCAACGTTTTTAAATGATAAAGGTAACCGCATTTCTTTTACTCCTGAAGTGGTCTAATGACTAACTTGTACTTGCCCCAGGACTACCGGGATTTATTAATGGTTTCCGCCGGTGACCTTCGGGACATCAAAGGCATGATCTTGATTAACCAAGCCTCTGCTAATTGGTTGGCTGGAAAACTAGATACAGGAACCTATTTTGACACCCTAGACCATTTTGGAATAGATCCGTATGGGTTTGTCCGTCCTGTTGAGCAACTAGCTCAAGGAATCATTACTGAAGAACTTTGGCTATGAGGCAATTACAGCTAGGGAACTCTGCGAACTGGGAAGTAATTCACAATCAAAGTGTGTCAGCCGTACAGTTACCACTAGTTGGGGGCGGTTATAAAATCGTCCCCATTCCAGAAATATCTATTGCTGTATTGTTAGATGTTTTTGTGTTGGCAATTTCAGTTTCTACAAATATTCCTGATGGTAGAAATTGGAAATTTGCAGGTAACCTGAGGCAGCAAGTTACTACTGGTATTGTGTTTGGCGGCTCCCAAGATGCCAGTTTTAATAGACGCTACGCTTTATTCTTAGACAAAATAAATTTACTACTTTTACAGCCACTATCTGTTGATTACAGCATTTTTATTAAAGTCCCTGATTGGTTTGAAGATACCCATGTAATTGTGTGGCGGTATACGGGGACTGATACAGATTCAACAGAAGAGTTAGTAAATCAAATTAAAAATGTAGACCTTCCCAGGCTGGAAGCCAAGGTTGACGCATTGTGAATATTCAAACATCGATTTCCTTAATCGCATTGCTATTAGCGATTGGGGGAAACATAACCTGGCTTTTCTTCACCTACGGGAACTCAGAAAAGCGCAAACTAGCAGCAGAGAGAGATTTTAACCACTTACGGAACAATCAGCAAAATATCTCAGACGGAATCGCTCACGGCTTTGATGAGATTGAGGACAAGCTAGAAGCTATTGACCGCAACTTGATTGAGGTCAAAATCTGGATCATGCGCAACGTCAAAGCTCACGAATAATCTCTGGGGATTCTTTTTAGTCCATAGTCAACAGTCAACAGTCAACTGTCAACAGTCAACAGTCAACCGTCAACCGTCAACCGTCAACCGTCAACCGTCAACAGTAGACTTCTTGCATAAATATATGTCGCTGTGTTGATTAGGAGTTTGAAAAGCTCACGCAGAGCCGCAGAGACGCAGAGAAGAATGAGAAAATTAGGACTTTTGCAAGAGGTCTAGTCAACAGTCAACCGTCAACCATCAACAATTCACCCACCAAACCCAGGAATTAAACGCTTGAGCGCCCGACTAACCACTTCACCATAGCGCATTTCACCACAGAGAATTTTACCCATAATTTGCACGCTAGAAGGACGCTTTACACCCACGCCATAACCCATTTTGGGAAAGCGATAAAATGCATTAGCTAATTTTTGCGCCCAAGCCATATCCGTTCCCCATTGTTCGTTAATGGCATTGGTATAATCTTCTACAGCGTTAATATCGCCCGATAGCGCCCGATTAATAGCACTGGCTGCTAGCAAACCGCTAAAAATCGAAGGGCGAATACCTTCCGCCGTCATCGGGTCAACTACACAAGCTGCTTCCCCAGCCAAAACAGCATTTTGAGTATGTAGCTTTTGATTCCCATTCCACAAGCAAATCGGATGACCGTATTGCTGACAAACTTTCACATCAACATCAAAAGATTGGGCATACTCATCTAAAATCTTCTTAAAGTCTTGGGGAGGTGCGCCGCCAATAAAGGTACCCACACCCAAAGAATACCCGTCAGCTTTGGGAAAATTCCAAATATAGCCATTCTTCACCAAGCCAAATTCAAAATGAGCCATAGATGTATTTTCCACATTGGCGGGAACTTCGGCTTCTAATGCGCCAGCTAAATGCCGTTTGCGGTCTTTAAAGCCTAACCATTTAGCCATCGGCCCTTTCGCACCATCAGCCGCGATTAAATAGCGACCTGTAAACGAGCCATTGGCTGTATTCACCTGCCAAGCATCGCCTGTAAACTCAATACCCGTGACTTCTGTATTATCTTGCAGTTTCGCCCCTTGTATCTTTGCTTGTTGGACGAGAAAATGGTCAAAAACATCCCGCCTTACCATCCAAATCGGTTCTTTCACGCCGATTTTTGCTTCTACTGAATCTTCTAAATTCCAAGTAAAGCGCAAAGAGTCTACCTTGACAGAAATCGCTGGACTAAAATCAAAATCAAACCATTGAGCGATCGCCGGTGACACTCCACCACCACAGGGTTTATATCTAGGTAGAGATGCTTTTTCTAAAATTAACACTGAGCGACCCTGCTTGGCCAAATGATAGGCAGCAGTTCCCCCAGATGGCCCGGCTCCCACAATAATACAATCGTACATATTGCTGAATTCTTGCTCCTCACTTAGCCCAGCAAAACTTGATCGGGTAGTGCAATCGCCACCCTAGACTAGTGTATACTCAGCAGGCATCAAAAATTCTCACTGATTAAGTAAAACCACAGATAAACACCGAAAAGTAACGATGAATATCTGTGGTTTCTAGGTCAATTGTCAGTTGTCAGTTGTCAGTTGTGGAAAATTGACCCAGGAATGAGCATAGCCTACAGGAGCCGAAGCCAATGCCCCATGCCCCATGCCCCATGCCCCATGCCCTAAACAGTCGTAATGTCCTTTTCTTTTTCTGCCAATAATTCGTCAATTCTGGCAGTGTATTTATTAGTTAATTTTTGCAGTTCGTCTTGTTGATCGCGGGATTCATCTTCCGAAATTTCCGCGTTTTTTTCCTGCTTGCGAATAGAATCTACGGCATCACGGCGAATGTTACGAATCCCTACACGCCCTTCCTCGGCATATTTAGCCGCCAGTTTGACGAGTTCTTTGCGGCGATCGCTTGTTAGGGGCGGGATATTCAGCCTGATGACAGAACCGTCATTACTGGGGGTTAAACCCACATCTGACAAGGAAATTGCCTTTTCCACAATATTCAAGCTACTGCGATCGTAAGGTTGAATTAATATGGTTGAGGCATCAGGTGTACTGATATTTGCCAGTGATTTTAATGGCGTTGGTGTTCCGTAATATTCCACCTGTACTTTATCTAGTAGACTCGCATTGGCGCGACCAGTACGAATCGTATTAAAAGCCCGTTGAGTTGCCTCAACGGTATGTTGCATTTTACTCTGAGCTTCAGCTAATTTCACAAGAACCTCCCACAAGGGTGCCGATGGATTCTCCCATGACTGCCCGATGGATATTACCTCGCACCGTTAAGTCAAAAACCAGAATTGGGATATTATTTTCTTTACACAAGGCAATCGCTGTAGTATCCATTACCCGTAAATCTTGCGCCAAAACATGGGCGTATGTGAGGCTGGTATAACGTTTAGCATCTGGATAGACAAAAGGATCGGCATCATATACTCCGTCTACCTTGGTGGCTTTAAAAATTACTTCGGCATCGATTTCTGCTGCTCTTAATGCCGCCGTGGTATCTGTGGTAAAGAAGGGATTCCCCGAACCAGCGCCAAAAATTACCACCCGCCCTTTTTCAAGATGACGGATGGCACGACGACGAATATAAGGTTCGGCTAATTCTTGCATAGCGATCGCAGTTTGCACTCGCGTCTGCACCCCTATCCGTTCTAGGGAATCTTGCAGCGTCATGGCATTCATTACTGTGGCAATCATCCCGATGTAGTCAGCAGTGGCGCGATCCATACCCGCCGATGCTGCTTTGACACCACGAAAAATATTGCCGCCGCCCACCACGATCGCGATCTGCACGCCGGTGGCTACCACCTCTCCTACTTCTTGGGCTATTTCCTTGACCACTTCTGGATCAATGCCATAGCCCATGTTGCCCATTAAAGCTTCACCGCTCAGTTTAAGTAAAACCCGTCGGTAATTCGTTCCCATGAAGTTACGCTTTGTCGAAACAGTTGCAATTGCCTCCAACTTAAGATAGCAGTACAATGGCTATCTCTGTCTAGTTATGCCAGATTAATGAAGTACCTACCGCCTCAGTTTCTGGTGTATTTATTTTATGGCCTTTTAGCAGCGCCGCGATCGCATTTTTTAAATAATCTTCTCCTGCTGCCAAGGGATTTTGGGGATAATCGTCAATCGCGCCCCTGTAGCGTAAAATACCTGTCTTATCAATTAAGAAAGCCATTGGTGTTTTATTCGCCCCCAAACTCTGAGTTACATCTTGAGTTGAGTCCCATATATAAGGGAAGTTTAACTGATGAGACTGGGCAAAAATTCTCATATTTTCCAAACTTTCTTTTGGCTGTCCCATTGCGCCACAGCCATTCATCCCAATTAATGTAAAACCTATTTTGGCAAATTCTGCTTGAATTTTTTTGAGTCGGTCTAAATATAAAGTTACATAAGGGCAGTTATTAGACATGGAAATCACAGCAACTGCACGGAACTTATTTAGATAACGACTCAGATGATGTACTTGATTATCTATTCCTGGCAGTTCAAAGTCTGGTGCATAGCTCCCAACAGGAGTATCAATAGATTCTAGTATAGTCATGGGTTTAGGTTTGGAGGAACTAGCAACAAAAAAAATTGCGGCAAATTCAGCGTCAGTTTCCTAGTTGCAAACCACTCCTTGGCAGATGCTCAATAAGTCCTCATTTTATGGACTAATCTCGCTAGCGTAAATTGTAAAACTACTGAATCTCATACTGATACTAATCCTGAAAAATTGAACTAGATACCATTGGCAGTTTTACGCAGCTAAAACAACTAGGTCGCGATCGCAGAATCTGAGCTAATGTAGAAATTTTATAATTACCGTAGAATTGCTGTAATCAATACTAGCAATAGTTGCTCTGTACCAAGCATGATTAATTCATTCTTTACGAAAACTTAATTGTAGGTTAATGTAGGGATTTTAATGAATAATCTAGTTGCTTGTTGCAATTACCTTTTTCCTAGCGAGCGTTATTATATTAGAGCAGATTAGCAATAAATTCCGCGATTAAACCCAAATAATTGGCAATTTTCGCTAGATTTCCGTGGTATCATTGACCATCAAAACCTTTGTAAGAAATTTACCAATTACTATATACCTATAGCAATAATACTATCTATTTACCTGATGGCGATGATAAATTACACATCATCAAGATAATTTTGTGAGATATTTAACTGCTGCCAGCCAAGATAAATACTCTGTTATGGAGACAGTTCTGTTTGATAGCGGTTACTTTTAAAGTATAAATATTGTCTTGCTAACTACTTTCCTAAATTTGAAGTAGTAGGAAAAAATTATAGTATTATGTTATATTTTACACATAAATTTATGTATACAACTTTATGAGAGCTAGTACAGAGCGGCTGCCATCAGCTACTAATTTACAAATTCATAAAATCCTTATGGCAAGTAATGACAAATTCCTAGCAAGCCGTACTAGCAGCACAGCCTCAGCATCAAAATGATTTTAAATCCTGAAAAATAGCTGCGGTAAGACATTTCGGTCTAATTGTGAAATACATAATTTATCAACTATTATGACAAATCTTCAAACCACATTTACCGCCACAAAAACTTGGATTTGGCAAGGTTTCCCCATCTGCTACCAAAGCCAAGGAACTATTGGCCCGGCTGTAGTATTAGTACATGGTTTTGGCGCTTCCTGGCAGCATTGGCGGCAAAATATACCAGTGTTAGCAGAAAATTGCCGCGTTTATGCCATAGATTTGATTGGTTTTGGCAGTTCAGCTAAACCAGAACCGGGTAAAAAAATTAACTACACCCTAGAAACCTGGGGACAGCAAGTAGCAGATTTTTGTCGGGAAGTAGTAGGAGAACCTGCATTTTTAGTGGGAAATTCCATTGGCTGCATTGTGGCGATGCAAGCAGCAGTCAGCAACCCAGAGATTGCCTTAGGATTAGCATTAATTAACTGTTCTTTAAGACTATTACACGATCGCAAACGAGCAACTTTACCCTTATCTCGTCGTCTGGGCGCACCTTTACTGCAAAATATATTATCGCTCAAACCCATTGGCAAGTTCTTTTTTAATCAAATTGCCAAACCCACAACAGTTAGGAAAATTCTCCTCCAAGCCTACGCTAACTCTGAAGCAGTCACAGACGAGTTAGTAGATATTTTAACCGCCCCAGCGCAAGATCCTGGTGCAGTAGCTGTATTTTTAGCCTTTACCAGTTATTCTCGCGGCCCCTTACCGGAAGATTTACTTCCCGTGCTACCTTGTCCGGCTATGATTATTTGGGGAACAGCCGACCCTTGGGAACCAGTAGATTTAGGTAGAGAGTTAGCTGATTATCCCCAAGTATTGAAGTTTATTCCTTTAGAAGGCGTGGGACATTGCCCCCAAGATGAAGCACCAGAATTAGTCAATCCGATTTTACAAGATTGGATCAACGAGCGATCAAGAAATAATTAATTTTGGTCAACAGTCAACAGTCAACGGTCAACAGTCAACGGTCAACTATGAACTTTTGACCATATTTTTCTATCTTTCTGTGCAAATTTATTCCACGGTGGCGAAAATTTGTAAATTTTAGAAATAATAAGTTAAGTCTTATAAAACACGACTAACATTATTTCCGCACGGAAAACATGAAACATCCTTTTCTTGAACGCTTACATAGTCCAGATGGCCCGGTTATCGTCTTTGACGGTGCAATGGGGACTAATTTACAAACACAAAACTTGACGGCTGATGACTTTGGCGGGTTGCAGTATGAGGGTTGTAATGAATATTTAGTCCACACTAAACCCGAAGCTGTCGCCAAAGTTCACCGCGATTTTCTCGCTGCTGGTGCAGATGTGATTGAAACGGATACTTTTGGTGCGACTTCCATTGTTTTGGCAGAATATGACTTGGCAGAACAGACATATTACCTCAACAAGAAAGCAGCAGAATTAGCCAAATCTGTAGCGGCGGAATTCTCGACACCCGAAAAACCCCGGTTTGTTGCGGGTTCCATTGGCCCCACAACTAAACTTCCTACCTTGGGACATATTGACTTTGATACCTTAAAGACAGCTTTTGCCGAACAAGCAGAGGCTTTGTGGGATGGTGGGGTTGATATCTTTCTTGTGGAAACTTGTCAGGATGTGTTGCAAATTAAAGCAGCGCTGAATGGGATTGAAGAGGTTTTTGTCAAAAAAGGCGATCGCCGGCCGTTGATGGTATCGGTGACAATGGAAAGTATGGGGACAATGTTGGTAGGTACGGAAATCAGTGCCGTACTGACAATTTTGGCACCATACCCCATTGATATCTTGGGTTTAAACTGTGCCACAGGGCCGGATTTAATGAAGCCACATATTAAATATTTGGCTGAACATTCGCCTTTTATCGTTTCTTGTATTCCTAATGCGGGTTTACCGGAGAATGTCGGCGGTCAAGCACACTACCGCTTGACACCGATGGAATTACGGATGGCTTTGATGCACTTTGTTGAAGATTTGGGTGTCCAAGTGATTGGGGGTTGCTGTGGGACAAGACCAGAACACATTCAACAATTAGCAGAAATTGCCCAAGATTTAAAGCCGAAGGTGCGACAGCCAAGTTTAGAACCTGCGGCAGCATCAATTTATACTACTCAGCCTTACGATCAAGATAATTCTTTCTTAATTGTTGGCGAACGCCTCAACGCTAGCGGTTCTAAAAAATGCCGGGAATTGCTGAATGCGGAAGATTGGGATGGCTTGGTATCAATGGCCAGATCCCAGGTGAAAGAAGGTGCCCATGTGCTTGATGTTAACGTCGATTACGTAGGGCGCGATGGGGTCAAGGATATGCACGAACTCGTTTCGCGCATTGTTAATAATGTTACATTACCCTTGATGCTCGACTCCACCGAATGGGAAAAGATGGAAGCGGGTTTAAAAGTTGCAGGTGGTAAGTGCTTACTCAACTCGACTAACTATGAAGATGGCGAACCGCGTTTTCTGAAAGTGCTGGAGTTAGCGAAGAAATACGGTGCTGGGGTAGTAATTGGCACAATAGACGAAGAGGGGATGGCGCGAACTGCTGAGAAAAAATTTGCGATCGCTCAACGTGCCTATCGTCAAGCTGTAGAATATGGTATCCCGCCTACAGAAATTTTCTTTGACACCTTAGCTTTACCTATTTCTACCGGGATTGAGGAAGATAGGGAGAATGGCAAAGCGACAATTGCAGCAATTCGCAGAATTCGCCAAGAATTGCCTGGATGTCATGTAATCTTGGGCGTATCGAATATTTCCTTTGGTTTAAATCCCGCCGCGCGGATTGTGCTGAACTCGATGTTTTTACATGAGGCGATGACTGCGGGAATGGATGCAGCCATTGTGAGCGCTAGCAAGATTTTACCACTCGCGAAGATTGAACCACAACATCAAGAAGTTTGTCGCCAATTGATTTATGATGAACGGCGGTTTGAGGGTGATGTCTGCGTTTACGATCCTTTAGGAGAACTGACTACAGTTTTTGCTGGGGTAACGACAAAGCGCAACAAAGGTGTAGATGAAAGTCTACCCATTGAAGAACGCCTCAAGCGTCATATTATTGATGGCGAACGTATTGGATTAGAAGCACAACTCACCAAAGCTTTAGAACAATATCCCCCCTTGGAAATTATCAACACATTTCTCTTGGATGGGATGAAAGTTGTCGGTGAGTTGTTCGGTTCCGGACAAATGCAGTTACCCTTTGTCTTACAGTCGGCGGAAACCATGAAAGCGGCGGTAGCTTACCTCGAACCATTCATGGAAAAGTCGGAAGCGGGGAATAATGCTAAAGGAAGTGTGATTATTGCCACAGTTAAAGGTGATGTCCATGATATTGGTAAAAACCTCGTGGATATCATTCTTTCTAATAATGGCTATAAAGTCATTAATTTGGGCATCAAACAGTCAGTAGAAAACATCATTCAAGCTTACGAACAGCATCAAGCTGATTGTATTGCTATGAGTGGGTTGTTGGTAAAATCCACCGCCTTTATGAAAGAAAATTTGGAGGTATTTAACGAAAAAGGAATCACTGTCCCGGTGATTTTAGGTGGTGCGGCGCTGACTCCGAAGTTTGTCCATCAAGATTGCCAAAATACCTACAAAGGTAAAGTTATTTATGGCAAAGATGCGTTCTCTGACTTGCATTTCATGGATAAATTAATGCCAGCCAAAGCAGCAGGTAAATGGGATAATTTACAAGGCTTTTTGGATGAAGTTGGCGATGATGAAACAAAAGGTGTTAGCAAAAAATCAGAATCTCCAGTGAAGGAATCTGCTAAGAAGAAGCAAGATTCAGGGGATAAGATTGTTGTAGATACCAGACGTTCGGAAGCTGTGGCGGTAGATATTGAACGTCCCACACCGCCTTTTTGGGGAACGAAGTTATTACAGCCTAGCGATATTTCTTTAGAGGAATTATTCTGGTATTTAGATTTGCAAGCTTTGATAGCTGGACAATGGCAATTCCGTAAACCCAAGGAACAGAGTAAGGAAGAATATCAGGCTTTCTTAGCTGAGAAAGTGCATCCAATTTTGGAACAGTGGAAACGGCGGATTATTGAGGAGAATTTGTTGCATCCTCAGGTAATTTATGGGTATTTTCCTTGTCAGGCTGAGGGGAATAGTTTGTATGTTTATGAATCGAACCGCGTTCGCGAAGCGTCTCGCAGAGAAGACGCGAAAGACACTAAGGAGATAGCTAAGTTTGAGTTTCCTCGACAGAAGTCTTTTAATAGGCTTTGTATTGCAGATTTCTTTGCGCCAAAGGAATCGGGAATCATTGATGTGTTCCCAATGCAAGCGGTAACTGTGGGAGAGATTGCGACGGAGTACGCGCAGAAGTTATTTGCAGATAATCAATACACAGATTATCTGTATTTCCACGGTTTAGCGGTGCAGGTAGCGGAAGCTTTGGCGGAATGGACACACGCCAGGATTCGTCAGGAGTTAGGCTTTGTGGCTGAGGAACCGAATAATATTCGGGATATATTGGCGCAACGTTATCGGGGTTCGCGGTATAGTTTTGGCTATCCGGCTTGTCCGAATATTCAGGATCAATACAAGCAGCTGGAGTTGTTGGGGACTGATAGGATTAATCTCTATATGGATGAGAGCGAACAGCTTTATCCAGAACAGTCTACAACGGCGATTATTACTTACCACCCAGTAGCGAAGTACTTTAGCGCGTAGAACCATAAACACTTAAGGGTGGAACAACGAACCGCGAACTACACAAAGAACACGAAGGAAAGAAAGAGATGTTTAGAGATATTTTGCGTAATACCGTTTTTTTGTAAACTGCGGACAAATTCTCTTTATAGCTTCTTTCTTAGCGTTCTTCGCGTCTTCGTGGTTCGTTTATCTATTATCACCGTCGATATTCGTCACCGCAGTCACCGATTAACTGATACAAATCCCGCGATTTTTGCGAGACAGCATCAATCTTTTGCAAATCCTCAGCATCTAAATTAAGATTAAATACTTTGGCATTATCTGCTAAATGTTCTGATATACCCAATCTTGCGCCTACAATGACACCGCCTACAGCAGGCTTATCTAAGATATAACGCACTGCGACATTAGAAATACTCACCCCATGCTTATCAGCGATAGATTTCAGGGTAGAAAGTAACTCTTGGAATAATTGCCAACCACCCCAAGCATCGACCATATTTTTATACTTTTTCAAGCTAACTGTAGTTAAATCAAATCCTCGGGGTTCTGATTTACCTAAGTATTTTTCTGATAGCAAACCACCGCATACTGTCCCATAAGTAAATAGTTTAATATCGTGCTGTTGACAGAAATTTATCATATTTACTTCTGGACGACGATCAACGAGAGAAAATTGCACTTGATTAGAAACTATTTTGATTCCTGCTTCGGTGATAATTTGCAGATGTTCAGTGTCAAAATTAGTCAAGGCTAAATGTTTAATTTTACCCTCTGTTTGCAGTTCCGCCATATATTTGAGCGCATCAAGATAGTTTTCATCTTGATATTCCCACCAATGAAACTGCATTAAGTCTAATGATTCTACATCCATCCGGCGCAGGGAAATATTAATATTATCCTCGACTATTGTTTTAGTCATTTTCCCCGGACGAGGTACCCATTTGGTAAATGCTTGAATATTTGCTAATGCTTCTTTACCACGAGTAGCAATAACTTGACGCCGGAATTCACCAATTAAGTCTTCAGCAGGGCCATAATGATCTGCTAAATCCCAAGTTGTAAAGCCTGCGTCTACATATTTAAACATGGTTTGAATGGCAAATGTGGGATTAATGCGTCCATGTCCGCCAGAAACTTGCCACATACCATTTAAGATACGGCAGATGTTTAAATCAGGGGTAAATTGCAGATAGCTTGCTGTTGGTAGAGTCATTGTGAATGATGAATTATGAATGATAAATTATGAAGAAAATTGCGGGGATAAACCACAAGTATTTTGACTAATGACTAATGACTAATTTTCGCCAATCTTTCTCAGCTTGTTCGAGAACGTAAGTAGCAACATCTTGAATTTCTTCTGTTGTTAAACGGTCTTTATAGGCTGACATATTACTTTTACCATTGGTGACAATGGATGTTATTGCCTCTAAAGAATCCATACCATATTTCTTCAGTGCTTTCTTTTTTAAAGTCTTACCGCGTCTGACGATATTACCGCCGTTTTCATGACAGCCAGCACAATGAATATTGAATATCTTGGCACCATTGGCTATATCTGCGGCTGTTGCAGGTGGTGTAAACATACTTGTGAAAATTAGGCAAGTAATTAATATCAATTTGATGATGGAAAAAAATTGTATTTTCATATAATCAAGATAAATTTTGGCTGATTTCAAGATTCAAAGTAGGCTGTAAATCCTGGGAATTTTTGACACTCTTCGGTAAAAGTTTCGGCATCGCTGACATCTTCGATTTTGTATACCATAATTCGCTGACCATCGGGTAGTTTTTTAGAGGTAATACAATCACCTGGATATTTATCGGCGAGTGCTTTAAATGCAGCACCATAGCTTTTCCAAGCGTCGCCTGAACAATTGATGTTTACTTGCCACATAATTAATTTATTTGTTATCAACAGATATTTATCATCTCATAAAAGCTTGTTTAATAAACCGCCAAGTACACCAAGAAGAAGAGAATTTTGAGGGTAGTAGGCGGATTGATCAGTAATATGGCAGGAATTTTCTATCTAAAGGAAGTGTTTGCTTGAAAAAGGCTAGGTCATAATGACGATAGAGGATGATGTCTAGAAAATTTTATTAGCTAAATACCCAGAATTGAAAATGAGTAACAATATCAAAGAAAAAATTCAAACTGACCTACAACAAGCTAAAGCAACTGGACAATTGAGAAGCGATCGCATTCGCGAAATTGTCAAAGCTGCTGTTTCTCAGGTAGCATCTGAATTTAAGGCGGGTTCTCTAGAACTGCGGACTATTGTTAAGGATGCGGTTTCGGCTGTGATGGAAACTGTGCAAGAACGTGGTAGTGAAATTAAAGAAGAGGTGACAGCTTCAATTGAAGGTGTGTTAGAAGGAGTCAATAGCCAACGCCACGAAAATATTGCGAAAACACAAACGGAAATTAAAAGATTACAGTCGCAATTAGATAGCGAAGAAGAACAACTGCAAAAAGACGTTGATGTGATTTTGGCAGAAATTGAAGAGACAGGAAAGGAAACTTCTACGAGTACAAAAACTGTCTTGGATTCTGTAATTAATGGAATTAAAGATAGCGAAGAAGCAACTTTATTAAAGAAACGCTATGCACAATTGCAAGCACAACTGGCGATTGTTCGCGCTAATTTAGCGGCGCGTTATGGCGGACGTTCTGAGGAAGTACAAAATTATTTAGAAGACGCTAAACACTGGTATAATCAGGCGCGTCCCCAAGCGGAAAATATTGCAGCCCAAGTAGAACAAAAGCGATCGCAGCTCGATGATAAACTAGGAGAAGCTGGAAGTGCGATCGCTAGAAAAGAACGTCAGCTAAAACAAACTTTAAGAGAGGTACTTTTAGCTGCAGCTGATTTGTTTAAAGACAAAGATCATTCCGATCAACCAAAACTTCCTCGTGGCTAATTGTAGATCGATGAAGTAACTGGGGACGGGTTAAAAAAACCCGTCCTTAACTTTGACTCCAAATCCTTTCCGCCGTCCAATGGCGATGAGAATTTTGATAAATTTTGACATCTGATAACCCAGCTTGAGAAAATAACTCTCTCACTTCATCAAGAGTAAAAGCAGCATAGAGAGAATCGCGGAAGCATTTTGTCTGCATGGCGTTAAATTCTCCCCCGATACTGTTAACTAAATCGTTAATTGTCGCTTCATATGCAGGACGAAATAAATCTCTAATCAAAATTCCCCCGTGAGGTTTTACCACTCGCTTAAGTTCTAACAAGAATGGTAAAGGATCGGGTAAATGGTGAATTAAACTATTAGAAATTACCATATCAAATTGTGCTTCTGGATATGGTAATTTTTTGGCATCGACTAATTCTAGATTAATTTGTGCTTGCAAACCAGCTTTTTCTACATGTTGTGCAGCAATTTCCAACATAGTCGCCGCTAAGTCAATCGCTGTTACCTGCCATTGTGGTTGCATTTGACAGATTAACACAGGAATTTGACCAGGGCCAGTACCCACATCTAAAATTTTAGCTTGTGCTTGGGGGCAGAGTGCGATCGCTTCTTTGGCAAAAGCCGTATTTACCTCTGAAAAATCCATCGCGTCATAAGCAACAGATTCTTCTATTGAGTCCATTACTTCTGGTTCTAATACTCTCTTAATACTCATAATTCGTTATTTGGGCATTGGGCATTGGGCATTGGAAGTTTTCACCATACCCATAGCCAATTTCTAAAAATTTTATAACGTTGTGATGCACTGAAATCGGCTCATTGTTTTTTTGAGTTTTCCATCAACTATTAAACTCTTACCAAAAACAACTGACACAGCGCCATAAAAATTGGTAATGGGAAAGGTGAACTACACCAAAAACCCATTACCAATATTTTGTTTGATTTTGTATTCAACCCAGCTTCATTTGCAAACTAGTCAATCACGAGAAAATCTCTTTCCCCTAATCCCTTGCCACTAGTATTGTCTATTAAATTGTTCGTCATGCTTGGCGATAACCCAAACAGCATGGATACTACCGGGAAGCCAACCTAATAGTGTGAGTAAAATGTTGATAAATAAAGTAGGGCCAACACCAACTTCGAGAAATACTCCAACTGGAGGTATTAACAGACCGAGAAGTAAGCGAGTTAATTTCATGGTTTTGATTCTAATGTTTGCTTAGTTTACTTTCATTTGTATGACTGTCGCCGAATTATCAAATCTATCGCAGGCATTAATTCGATGACTAATATCTAGCACAGAGATAGCTTAAATCATATTTAGCTAGAGGGTAATTGAGTCTTGTCATTCACATCTCCACTGCCTAAAGCTAAATTCTTTTCAGCGAAGTAATTGTTAATGAAGGTGTTAGCAAAAGACAGAATTACTGGACCCAGAATAAAAGCAATAATTCCGTGAGCAGAAAAACCAGGAACTAATGCAGCAGCTAGGGCAAAACAAATACCGTTAACCACTAGAGAAAAAGCACCAAAGCTTAAGAAATTAAGTGGTAAAGATAAAGTAGAAAGAACAGGCTTTACCGTACCATTAACTAAGCCAATAACTAATGCTGCAATTATCGCTGCGGGGAAATTAGCAATATTAACGCCGGGAACCACTAAATCAACTATTAGCAAGCTTAAGGCTGTAGCTATTGCTGTTAACACTGGACTTAGCATTATTTTTACCTCACAAATAGATTATTGATAATGTGAACTTACTTTCACTATCTTGAATTAAATAATTTGTCTAAACATCAATATGAAGGTAGATTGTCGTTCTACCATTTGGCTGAAATATGCGGTTTTAATTTTACTATTTAATGATTTTCTGCTAAAATATGTTTTTATAATGGATAATTGTGTCAGTATTCATTTATAAAGAAAATATTAAAAATACAATAATGAACGACAATCTGGAGAATTTAGTTTATATATCAATACGGTTCAGTTAAGGATAATTATAGATTGGGTTTCGTTTCTCAATCCAACCTACGCAGGTTATAGGGCGGAGACTGTCAAAACAAGTTATTGCTTATAATAAAGCGAAGACTTATATAAAACCTGTTCTTGATGAGTTTCTAAAGTGCAATCCGAACGAGGATAAGTCACACAAGTAACAACATAGCCAGCTGCTATTTCTTGGGAACGGAGAAATTTCTGTTCGCTTTGATCCACTTCACCACTGATAAGTTTAGCCACACAAGCAGAACATTCGCCTTGTTTACACCCAGAGGGTAGGCGAATACCATTGTCTTCGGCAATATCAAGAATATATTGATCGTCTGGTACTTGAATAGTACGATCTAAACCTATTGTTTGATTAATCAGTCGAACTTGATAAACTCCCATTGGTGATGTCGTCGAATCTTCCCAATTACAAAACTTAATCAATTCCTCGCTTATTCTCTGCGCACCTCCGCGCTTACCTTTGCGAACCTATGCGTTAAAAATTCCCGTCTCAATCACCCACGATATTATGCAAAACTGTAATTAGGACATATTTTTGAGATTAGTCCAGCCAATCGCGATCGCAATCAAGGGAATCAGAAGCGCTAAAGGATTCCATACGCCTTTGGTGATGAGTACAATTTGGCTCATCATTGTCAATCCAATATAGGCGTAAACACCCCACTTCTTCATCAGCCACATACCGATGAAAGATATCAAACCACCGACTGATGCTAAGGCTAAAAACGGAGGATACCAAGCACCAATTCCAGCTGCTACAGGCGAGAAAATCAGTAGAAAAGAAGGAATTAAGCCAACGAAGCCAATAATGCAAATTACGGTGATCGCCACAGGTCGAGAGTTAGCTGTAGTCATCATTAAAACCCTTGTAAAATCTGCATTTTTCCAGCTTAACTCTATCTTTAGCTACATTTTCTCATTGCTCATAATAATTTAATGTGCTGTTACCGCTTCATCGCTGCTTTCATCGATAAACTAATCCGCTTTAATTTCTCATTCACTTCTAACACCCTGACTTTGACAACTTGTCCGACTTTGACAATCTTCTTTGGATCGTCAACAAATCTATCAGCTAATTGGGAAATATGCACCAAGCCATCCTGATGTACGCCAATATCCACAAACGCACCAAAGTTGGCGACATTGGTAACGATACCTTCCAATTCCATCCCCACTTCTAAATCTTTGATTTCGGTAATTCCTGCTTTGAAAGTGGCATACTTAAACTCAGCCCGAGGATCTCTACCGGGTTTTTCTAGTTCCTTGAGGATGTCGCGCAGTGTGGGTTCCCCTACGGTATCGGTGACGTATTTCTTCAGGTTGGCTTTTGGCAATTTGGCGGCGATTTGGGTGACCTGATTTAATGGTACGCTGAGGTCAGATGCGATCGCCTGGACTACAGAATAACTCTCAGGATGGACGGCTGTATTATCCAAAGGGTTCTCACCGTTACGAATTCGCAAAAATCCAGCTGCTTGTTCAAAAGCTTTTGGCCCTAGTTTTGGTACCTTTAACAATTGACGACGATTTTTAAACGCTCCATTCTCGTTGCGATAGGTAACTATATTATTGGCGACTGCTGGGGTAATTCCCGAAACAAAAGTTAAAAGTTCTTTAGAAGCGGTATTTAAATCCACACCCACATAGTTAACGCAGCTTTCTACTGTTTCATCCAATTTTTTCTTCAGCAATTTTTGGTCAACATCATGCTGATATTGTCCCACGCCAATAGATTTTGGATCGATTTTCACTAATTCCGCCAAAGGATCTTGTAATCGCCGACCAATACTAATAGCACCGCGCACGGTAATATCTAAATCGGGGAATTCTTCTAAGGCGACTTTGCTAGCAGAATATATCGATGCACCCGATTCATTTACCATAACTTTAATCGGTTTGCGTTCCATCGTTTGCAGTACTTGGGTGACAAATTCATCAGTTTCGCGGGAAGCTGTACCGTTACCAATAGCGATTAATTCGATTTTGTATTTTTCCAGAAAATTCTTGATAGTTTGCGCAGCTTTTGTGCGTTGTTCGGCTGCTTGATGGGGAAACACAGCTTGGTATTCTAAAAACTTGCCAGTTTGATCTAATACTGCTACTTTACACCCAGTTCTAAAACCTGGATCGATGGCTAAAGTAGGTTTCATTCCTGCTGGTGCAGATAATAGCAATTCTCGTAAATTGGTTTCAAAGGTTTTTATCGATTCAATATCAGCATAGGTTTTCTTTTCGGCGATAACTTCCCCCATTAAAGATGCTTTCATTAAGCGGTTAAATGCATCTTTAATTGTGGCTTGATAAAAATCGCGAATGGCGCGAACTTTGGTTTTAATTTCCTTTGCTTCCAAATAACCAAGTACGACATCTTCATCAAAGGAAATTTCAAAATTTAAGATTTTTTCCGCTTCACCGCGACACAACGCCAAAATATTATGAGGTGCGATATTTGGTACCTTAGCTTGGTAATTGCGGTACATTTCAAATTTTGTTGTGCCTTCGGGATGTTCATCTTTAATCCAAGAGATAAACACGCCCGATTCTAACAGATAATCGCGGATATATGCTCTCGAATCTGCTTTTTCGGCTATTTCCTCTGCCAAAATATCCGCCGCGCCTTTCAACGCTTCTTCCGCAGATTTTACCCCTAGAGCTTCCGAAATATATTTCGCTGCTTCTGTTTCTAAGGAAGCCGAGACAGGATTTTTCACATTCAGGGATTTAATAAACTCCGCCAACGGTTCTAAATTTTTCTCTCTGGCGATAGTGGCACGAGTGCGACGCTTTGGTCGATAAGGTAAGTATAAATCCTCAAGTTCAGTTTTTTGTAAACAGGATGTAATTTGCGCTTTTAATTCATCAGTCAGCTTACCTTGATTAGCGATCGCATTTAAAATTACCGCCTTTCTTTCTTCCAGTTCTGTTAAGTATGTATACCTATCGGATAAGTCCCGCAATTGAACTTCATCCATCTCGCCGGTGCGCTCTTTGCGGTAACGTGCAATAAAAGGAATTGTTGCACCTTCTGCTAAAAGTTCCAGCGCATTTTGCACCTGATAAGGTTTAAGCTCTAATTCAGTTGCCAGTAATTGAGGAATGTTCAGCATTTGGTGTCTAAGTAGAAAACGCTTGTTCTGTAGGTAATATGCTAGATCGTTCTTCCCCTACCAGCATATAGTGTTAAGCTAATTTATCAGATGATTATCAAATCTTGATTTTTTACACCGTTATTTTACATAGCCAGTTGTTTCTCAAAGCTGGGGCGATGTAAAATTAACCACAATGCCAAAATCTCTTTTTATCTGTTTATATCTAACGTTGCGCTTTTGATTTTAGAGGTTAGTAGAAATGGCTTTGTTTTTCTTAGTTCCACTGTGTACTGCATTATTAACCGGCTATTTCGTCAAGCAGTCTCACGATGAAATTGCTTATATAGCTGGTGTATTTGGCTTTATTTGCTTCATTTTGAGCTTGGTTTTAGCACCTTGGCAAGTTCAGCTTTTGATGTTAGTTGTTGTCCTCATCACCACTAACAGGCTATTGTCCAAAAATGAATACAATTTACCCAATAATACAGATAAACAATCCCGGCAATGATACTACCTCCATTTAAATAGCACAGTTTGACGGCAACAAAAATTGAATTAAGTTAACTTTATTCCCGTTCTTGAGAAAATACGAGTATTATTTTTCCTAATTTACATTACAGCTACGTAGATTGGTAATTTCCTCATCCTCATAGTTCCCGAAAAATCCTCAGGTTCGTTAATTGAAGCTCATCTCCATTTACAGCTAAATTTTCCGAATTTCGCGTCAATCCCCCATTTATCAAGGCTATGCACATACACCACAATATATATGCGGTTTGTGTATGTGCAAAATTAACCATAAGTATTATTTCCCTGTTCGCTATCGCCAATCAAGAATTGAATTTTACACACCTAATTATCAGCTTTTAGTCCGGAAACCTTGAAATTCTAGCCGTAGAAAGAGTTGTTTGTCTCATATATGTAGCAGGAAATACAAAGTATTCCGATTCTCAACCTTAAGATTTGTAATTACTGGTTAAGGTGGAATTACTTTCAGGAGAATTCCTGAGATGACTGAGTTAGGATGGGCAAACTCTACTTGCACTGGCAATAATCTAAACTGAGATGGTTAAAAACTGGGCTTTAGTTATTGGTATTAATGATTATAAATTCTTGCAACCGCTTAAATATGCCCGGCGGGATGCAAAGTTGATGCAGAATTTGCTTCACAATGATATAGGTTTCGAGCGAGTTTTTTTATTTGCGGATGACTCACCTCATCCCCATCGCCCTAATTTATTACAATTTATCCAAAAGTTATTTGCGCATCCCTTTTTAGAACCAGAAGATAACTTCTGGTTTTTCTTTAGCGGTCATGGGATGATACATGCTCAACAAGATTACCTCATGCTTGCCGATGGTCATCCAGATGATATTGCCAATACAGGCATATCTCTACAATATCTCACAGAATGCTTCCGCAATTCTGGCTGTGAAAATATTGTCATGATTTTAGATGCTTGTCGCCAGCAGCAACCCAATCATGGCGGATTTGGAGAACAAACACAACAGCTAGCCGATAAAGCCGGAATCATCAGTATTTTATCTTGTCGTCCCGATGAGACTTCGGCAGAAATTGATACAACTCAACAAAGTGTATTTACTCAGGCAATCTTAGAAGGATTAGGCGTTCAGGGACAATGCGCCACTGTAAAACGTTTGCAGCAATACCTCAATTTCCGCATACCAGAACTATTGACACATTATAAGTATCCCCTGCAAACGCCTCAAATTAATAGTCAAGCCGCGCGATCGCCAAAGATTATTGTCAATAAGTATGCTAATTTAGCGGAAATTGCTTCTCAAAATCTGAATTTATCTCCAAAAGAAGCAACTCATAGCCAGGAACTAGCCAAATTAGAGCAACTGTGGATACGCACCAATAAGTTAGAGAATGGTGGCAATCATCATAATTCAAATAGCATTGTTAGCATCGCTGAATATTTGGCAGGTAGCGATACACAAGCTTCTATTTATGATTCCCCTGTAAATATCCTGGCACAACCGCAACATCAGTCAACTGTCACCATCACCGAACCACCTAGCGATTACCTCAGTTCCGAATCCAAAGTCAACTACCAACAATTATCCGCATTATTAGCTGCTGGTGATTGGAAAGCTGCAGAACGAGAAACTGTCACCCTGATGCTAAAAATAGCCCGCAGAGAAACAGCAGGTTGGCTAGATATTGCCGCGATTAACAAATTTCCCTACACTGACCTTTGGATTATCGACCAACTGTGGGTGAAATATAGCCAAGGACGCTTTGGTTTTAGCGTGCAAAAGCGCATTTGGGAAAGTATGTACGGTGAAGCTGAGGGTGATTATCAAACATGGACTCAATTTGGCGATCGCATCGGCTGGCGCGTCAATAATCAGTGGCGATTTTACTCCGACCTTAATTTTACAGCTAATGCACCAGAAGGACATTTCCCCGCCGCCGCTACTGTAGATTTACTCCACGTGCATCAAGGTTGGGTAGTCGGCTTATTTGGATCTTTGGTAGGATTCTCCGCTCTTGCCGCCAGATTATCCCACTATTAATATAGCAAACAGCGATCGCACTTTTGTACAAATTGCGTAGGGGTTAGGGGCTAGGGGCTAGGGAAGGAGGACAAATAATTCAAAATTCACGCATTAAGAATTCTATTTGACTTTTGCCCAATGCCCAATGCCCCATGCCCAATGCCCAATGCCTATTGACTCCTTTGCCTCACTAACTCCGCACCTAACTCAATTGCAGCTTTCATACTCGTAGCATCCGCAATTCCCTTACCCGCAATATCAAAAGCCGTACCATGATCCGGTGAAGTTCTGACAAAAGGAAGACCAATAGTAGTATTAACAGCGCGGTCAAAAGCCATCAATTTCACCGGAATTAAACCTTGGTCGTGATACAGTGCTAAATAACCATCAGCCGGATTTTGACTTTGACCGTTGCCATACCAAGCTTGACCAGGCTTTACCCACATCGTATCAGGTGGAATAGGCCCTTCTAGCTGCCAATGGGGACGGTTTTGTCGTTCTTGTTCTAGCCAGGGAATTAACCAATCGATTTCTTCTGTTCCCAATTGTCCCTGTTCGCCACTGTGGGGATTTAAACCCGCGATCGCAATTTTCCCATTCTCAATGCCAAAATCTTGCTCTAAACAATCCACCAGCAAATCTAGCTTCTTTGTTAATAATTGCGGTGTTAGCGTTGTTGATACTTGACAAAAAGGAATATGTGTAGTAGCCAATAAAGTACGCAGCGTCCAATTAGTATAAGGCGATCGCGCCACAAATAACATCCCGAAGCGCTCCACACGCGATTTTTGGGCTAAAAGTTCCGTTTGTCCGGGATAATCGTAGCCGGCAGCCTTCCAAGCCGATTTGGCAATGGGAGCCGTAACAATACCATCAAATTTACCAGCTAAAGTTTGGGCGATCGCATATTCCATATAAGCAAAACTCGCCGCACCACTCGCTTTATTGCCAGTGCCGATGATAATTTCATCTTGAATATCTGCTGGTAATGGCACATCAATCACAGATAAATCGGCTGGATTTGCCAACGTAATGCGATCGCCCACGGGCAAATTTGTGTAAATTCTGTTTAATAAATCTAAACTACCGATTACCGTCACATCATAATTTTGCCGCCAACCTAAATCAGCCAAAGCCTTTAAAATCACCTCTGCCCCAATTCCCGCCGGATCTCCCAACGTCAACGCCAACCTTGGGCGATTATGAGAAGCTGAATTAACTACCTGATGTTGATTAACTTGGTACATAAAATTACTTAATAGTTTTGTCTAACAACTAAATTACCTAGTTGCTTGAAACCCAATCGCAACAGACACAACTTCCAAAAAACTATCAAGAAAATTCCTCTTCCCTGCTCCCTGCCCCTCTGCCCCCTGCCCCCTGCCCAAGAATAGCCACCAAACTGGTTTAAAATTATTTACACTGGTCTAATCCAACAGTGGCTGTTAAGAAGCTCCTGACAGACCTAGTTTACCTTTAATGCCTCCGGCAATTGGTGAACGTAAAACTCAAATACCTGATTTTTAGGCGTAGCGAACATCAGATTAGCGTCATCAAGTCTAATCTATGGAGCAAACCAAAAAACAGGCAAGCTAAAGGTTAACCTTTAGCATCCGCCGCAATCGACTGAATGCAAGCAAGTTGAACGGCAATAAGTATCACATCAATCATTCGCTAAGGAGAATCACACCAATGGGTGGCGAAATTTTGAATACAGCATTGTTGGCTTTCAGTTTAATCTTCGTAGGTTGGGGCATAGGCACTTTATTACTGAAAATTCAGGGTGCAGAAGAAGAATAACTCTGCTAACCAATAGATTTTCACGCGCCAGATGAGTCAATCTCTCTGGCAATATAGCTTGTCCGGTTTTCGGACAAAGCTTTTTTTACATATAACTTGTATAAATTATGAAAATAAATGTAAACTTTTGTTTAGGCGATCGTTCTGTTAAAATTCCTGTCATATAAATTAAAAAAAATTTACAACCCTCATGACATTATTAATCGTCGGTGCCACTGGCACCTTAGGAAGACAAGTGGCTCGTCGTGCTATCGATGAGGGGTATAAGGTGCGCTGTCTTGTCCGGAGTACTAAAAAAGCTGCTTTCCTCAAAGAATGGGGTGCAGAACTTGTATTAGGAGATTTATGTTACCCGCAAACCCTTCCCGGCGCACTTGAAGGAGTCACCGCAGTAATTGATGCGGCTACATCTCGTCCCACAGATTCACTCAGCATTAAACAAGTAGATTGGGACGGCAAAGTCAGCCTCATCCAAGCAGCCAAAGCAGCAGGTGTAGAGCGCTTTATTTTCTTTTCCATCCTCGAAGCCGATAAATATCCAGCAGTACCCTTAATGGAAATTAAGCGCTGTACAGAGCTGTTTTTAGCCGAATCTGGATTAAATTACACCATATTACGCCTAGCTGGCTTTATGCAAGGGTTAATCGGTCAATATGGAATTCCGATTTTAGAAAATCAGCCAGTGTGGGTAACCGGTGAATCTTCACCTGTAGCTTACATGGATACTCTGGATATTGCTAAATTTGCCATCAAGGCATTAAATGTACCAGAAACCCAAAAGCAAACCTTCCCCGTAGTTGGTACTCGCGCTTGGAGTGCAGAAGAAATCATTAAAGTGTGCGAACGCCTTTCTGGTAAAGAAGCGAGAGTCACGCGGATGCCAATCAATTTACTACGGACAGTGCGGCGTTGCCTGAGATTTTTCCAATGGGGATGGAATGTAGCTGATAGACTAGCATTTACAGAAGTATTAGCCAGTGGTAAACCCTTAAATGCCTCAATGGATGAGGTATACCAAGTTTTCGGGTTAGATCCTCAACAAACAACTACCCTAGAAAGCTACCTGCAAGAGTACTTCAGCCGAATTATGAAAAAACTTAAAGAGCTGGACTACGAGAAAAATAAAGCTAAAAAGCAGAAGTCTAATAAAAAATCACCATTTAAACAGCCTGCAAAAATTAATGGTCAAGAGTCAAGGGTTAATGGTCAATAGTCAATGGTCAATGGTCAATAGTCAATGGTCAATGGTCAATGGTCAATGGTCAATAAATTATCAACAGTGGACTTTTGACTTTTGACTCTGGACTTTTGACTTTTGACCCCAAACACATGACTACGTTGTCAAAAATGTGTAAGGATTAGCATAATACAGAGCGTCGCCTAAACTTGGATATTTGAATGTGCCGAAAGCAGGCATTATCTACAATGACCTTAAACCGATAGCGAGTCGCATTGCTATCGAACTCAAAGACAAACTAACCGCAGCCGGTTGGAATGTATGCATCACAACTAGTATCGGTGGTATATTGGGCTACTCTAATCCAGAAAGTCCTGTATGCCACACCCCACTCGACGGTCTCACACCGCCAGGGTTTGACTCAGAGATGAAGTTTGCTGTGGTATTAGGTGGAGACGGGACTGTTTTAGCAGCGTCTCGCCAAGTAGCCCCCTGTGGAATTCCCCTATTAACAGTGAATACTGGACACATGGGGTTTTTAACAGAAGCTTACCTCAATCAACTGCCGCAAGCAATTGAACAGGTGATGGCGGGTAACTATGAAATTGAAGAACGAGCCATGCTCGCTGTCAAAGTGCTACGGGGAGAATCGATACTTTGGGAAGCATTGTGTCTCAATGAAATGGTACTCCATCGAGAACCATTGACCTCTATGTGCCATTTTGAAATTGCCGTAGGGCGTCATGCAGCAGTTGACATTGCAGCTGATGGTGTAATTGTTTCCACACCAACTGGTTCTACCGCTTATTCTTTAAGTGCTGGCGGCCCTGTCGTCACCCCTGGCGTACCGGTGTTACAGCTCGTACCCATTTGTCCCCATTCCCTAGCTTCTAGGGCTTTAGTATTTCCCGACAGCGAACCAGTTAACATCTACCCAGTCAATATACCCCGGTTAGTGATGGTAGTAGATGGTAATGGGGGATGTTATGTATTCCCAGAGGATCGGGTATATTTAGAGCGATCGCAATATAGCGTCCGATTTATTCGCCTCCAAGCACCAGAATTCTTTCGGATTTTGCGAGAAAAATTGGGTTGGGGTTTACCCCATATTGCCAAACCCACTTCGGTAGAATTACCTTAGATAGTCATTAGTCATTAGTCATTGGTCATTAGTTTAAAACTGTAACCTATGGCTTATGGCTAGTGACTTTTGGTTTTTTTGGTGATTTCCTTCCAGATTTGAATTATGAATGGTGAATTATTAATGATGAAATTACCCTAAAAATAAATTTAGGGAACAAGAATCAGAATTCTTCGCCATATTGTCTGTATTAGAGATAATTAGGTGTAACAGTTAGGGAAAGTTTCATGAGCTTTCCGCCTTTGTAGCTATTAATAATAGAGGTATCTGCCAAAATTATTGAGAATTCATTATTCATAATTCATTATTTATAATTCAACCTGGCAATATTCTTATGACAGCTGCTCATAGTCCTTGTGTTTTAGTTATTGAAACCGATGAAAGCCTAGCTAACCAGCTTTCTTTCGATTTACAAGAAGCTGGCTACGATTCGATTTTGGCACATGATGCCCTTAGTGGTTTACAATACAGTCGCGATCGCCAACCTGCATTAATTGTTCTCGATCGCATGTTAGCAGGCGAATCAGGACTTTCACTGTGTAAAAATCTCCGAAACGCTGGTATGCGCTCCCCTGTACTAGTGCTGATGGCACGAGATACAGTAGACGATCGCGTCGCTTGTTTAGAAGCTGGAGCCGATGACTATATTCTTAAGCCTTACCGTTCCGAAGACTTTTTAAAGCTAATTCGGCTCTATTTAAAACCAGATGTAGACACCACAGAACAGTTGCGCTTTGGCGACTTGGTTTTAGATATAGGTACCCGTCGCGCCATATACAACGGACGCATTATTGACTTAACCATGAAAGAATTTGAACTTCTCAAGTTCTTAATGGAACATCCCAGAGAAGTATTAACCCGCGAGCAAATTCTGGAAAATGTCTGGGGTTACGATTTCATGGGAGAATCAAACGTCATAGAAGTTTATATTCGCTACCTGCGCCTAAAAATTGAAGAAGAAGGGCAAAAACGCTTAATTCAAACAGTACGTGGTGTAGGCTACGTATTAAGAGAATCTTAAAAATTCATCCCAGGACTTAGTAAGATTACAGCCCAATAATTAACCGTCCCACCCTTAAACAAGGTGGGATTGTTAATTGTTGATTGTTGACTGTTGACTGTTGACTGTTGACTATTGACTACTGACTACTGACTACTGACTACTGACAGTTGACTATTGACTAAATACTCAATGCCCCATGCCCAATGCCCAATACCCCATTTTCACAGTACAATCGAAATCCAAATCACAAAATAGGTAATTTTATGTTGCGCGGACTAAGTTTATTTTCTATCTTGCTGAGTGTTTTGCTCATGGGTTGTTCTCCACCCACTACAGCTAAACCACCTACCAGCACATCCGAGTCTCAAACTTTAACACCAGTATCTGCTGGACAAAAACTACCAATTACGGCTGAGGCTATTGTGCCCAATGGCACTAAAATTCAGTTAGAAGTGGCAAAGACTGCCAAGCAGCAAGAAATTGGCTTAATGAATCGCACATCTTTACCAGATAACCAGGGGATGTTGTTCAAGTTTCCTTCACCACAGCCAGCTCGCTTTTGGATGAAGAATACGCTGATTCCCTTAGATATGGTGTTCATTCACAATGGGGTTGTTAAATATATTCAAACTTCTGCTCCTCCTTGTACAAAAGACCCCTGCCCTACTTATGGCCCTGATACCTCTATTGATACCGTAATTGAACTGCGCTCTGGTAGAAGTTCGGAATTAGGATTAAAAGTTGGTGATAGTATCAAAATTAATTATTTTTAGTTAGTGTTATTACTTACAACTGCATAATTAGTGAGATGTTTCACTGATTGTGAAATCTTGATAAAGAACGTAGATGTAAAAAATATTACGTCATATAGTATAATATGCTATCACTCAGCGACTATTGAAAATATCACCAAACATTGGAAGGTCTTATGTCTCCACAGCATAACCAGACCTGTGAAGTTTATCAGTTAAAGATCATCCTTTTGGTGTAGGTGTAAATAGTCGCTCATAAGAGACTATTAACTAAGGAATTTTGATTACTACATGTGTAATTAAAGAAGCTGCTATAGTTACTAGAAATTCAACTTATTGACCTGAGCTAAATGCTACTTGAACACCAATCAAGCAAGTAGCTTGGGAGTTTCAAATTTAACTTTCCTACGATCGGGGCAATTTCTTTAAAGTAAATTTAGACAAAATTTGCTGTGGAATTTCAGTATTAATGTCATAGTGACAGATAAGATACTGGCTACTGGTTAAGGAGAAATGGTGAACCAATATATGACAATACACTCTGCACAAGGAGGTGAGATACAAATGTCACCATCGAAGTATTCTCGACTGATTCATTTTTTGCAAGAAGATTTGGCAATTTCTACAGCGTCTTTAGCTGTGGCGTTACGACATCGCGAACAAGATCCAGGCCCTTTAGCCATGATTCTTTGGCAATATGGTTTAATTACGCTGGAGCAACTAGAAAAAATTTATGATTGGTTGGAGACGGCCTAGATATGAACAGCTCGTAGGAGGATTGAGAGATGTCAAATCTGCTATGTCTGTTACCAAAGTTGATCAATAAAAAAACAAAATTTTACCTTAATTATTTTTGCCAATTTCAATTTAAAAAGCGAGTTAAATCTTTAACTCGCTTTTTTGATTTGATGCAGTTTGTAACCTGTCAGTCTGTAGCCAAGCTAACAATTCTCACTCTACAGAAATAATACCAATTCAAATAACCTTTACGACACATCAAAATATTCTAGAGGGCATGGCAGTGCCAGTGCCCCTACAATCTGTCGCATTCTTTTTTCCAATTGGTATAATTTTCTAGAAATCAACCAAACTGTTTGAGCACAGGTAAATAGCCTGGAAACCCCTACCAATGACCAATGTAAGGGCGGGTTCACACATATCTTAGTCGAGCAACGATGATCTAAATAAACCCGCCCCTACTGACAAATGACCAATGACAAATGACCAATGACAATTATTTTAATATTTTGGGAATTAGATATATTTTGATGCCAAAAATTACTGTATTCTGAGAAAGAATACAGTAAAGGAAGATATCCAGAGTTTTTATTCGGGAGCAACAGCTTTTTCTGTTTGGTGGTTGATTGACCAACGATAGTCAATCGGCACAGAGGAAAACTGGCAAATCTCTTCCAGGTGCTTTTGTTGGACAGCTGCTTTACGCAGAGTAATAATTAGCTGATTCACCTGATGACGCAAATCCGGGTTTTGACTTACTGCTGACATTGTTTGTCTCTCTAAGAGTTGCAGTATAAGTTCGTAGTGGATAGGTGATGGCAGAGGAATTTGCTCCATGAAGTTAATTTGCTTTTTCAAATAGGGGATTGTGGGAGAAGCGAAGTTTTTTGGGCAATAACTAAATTGTTACATATGCAACCAGTATTTGCTAAACCCTGAGATAGATTCAGTGATAAAAGCTATAAAGATTTAGCAAAGAGATTGGTAATAGCTAACTGTGGATCTACTTGTTTGACTAATGACTCACCAATGAGTACAGCCGATGCACCTGCGGTTGATACTAAATTTAAATCCTCTGCTGTATGTAATCCTGACTCGCTGACAACTAAGATGTTCCGTTCTTGTAACTGCTGTCCTCTGGTTGCGAGTAATTCACAAGTTGTTTGTAAGTTTACAGAAAAATCTTCTAAGTTGCGGTTGTTAATTCCTACTAAAGTGATGCCATCTAAGGCTAACACGCGGTCAAGTTCTGCGAGACTATGGACTTCGATTAATGCAGCCATTTTGAGAGAATTGGCAATTTTGACGAAATACTGCAAATCTTGGTCGCTCAGTATAGCCGCAATTAATAAAACCGCATCTGCTCCCCGAATCCGTGCTAAATACATCTGATAGGGATAGATGATAAACTCTTTACATAATAAAGGTAAGTCTACGACGCTACGCACCTTGGCTAAATTATCAAAGCTACCTTGAAAGAACTTTTCATCTGTAAGTACAGACAAGCAACTAGCACCACCTTGTTGATAAGCAAGTGCGATCGCAATTGGGTCAAAATCTTCCCGTAAAACTCCCTTACTTGGTGAAGCTTTTTTTACTTCGGCAATTAACGCTGGTTTTGTCTTCCCTTGTTTTAACGCGCCTACAAAATCACGGGTAGGTGCGGCGGTGAGTGCTTGCTTTTGCAATTCCCTTAAAGGCACTTTTTCCCGCATTTTCTCAACTTCTATTTCTTTATGCCAGACAATTTCTTCCAAAATATTGTTTGGCTCTGCGCCAGGAACAGCCACCTGATAACTTAAATAGGAAATTGAAACAGGTGTACTCGGTGCGACACGACGGATTTGCATAATGGTCAATAGTCAAGGGTCAATGGTCAATGGTCAATGGTCAAGGGTCAATGGTCAATGGTCAATGGTCAACAGTGTGAATTTGTAACTATAAACTATTGACTTTGGACTATTGACTTTGGACTTTAGACTATTGACCCTTGACTCTTAAATTAATGTACGATCGCTCTTTTATAAGCTTCATCCAAAACTTCGGAAAGTGTCGGATGAGCGTGGACTAAATGGGCGAGGGTGTTTACAGATTGGCGTTGCGCTACGGCGGCTGAGGCTTCATGGATGATGTCTGAGGCGTGTAGTCCAAAGATATGGACGCCTAAGACTTCTCCGGTATCTTGGCGATATATCACCTTGGCAATACCGTCGGCTTCGTTTTCTGCTAAGGCTTTAGAATTACCTTTGAAATAACTCTTGCTCGTAGCTATTGTAAAACCTTGCTCTGCACCTAGTTCTTTGGCGGCAGTTTCTGTTAAGCCAACATAGCTCACTTCTGGATGGGTAAAGGCGGCTGCGGGAATGCTGCGATAATCTACCTCACGCGGCCTACCAACGATATTTTCCACAGCGACGATACCTTGGGCAGATGCAGCATGAGCTAGCATCATTTTGCCGTTAGCATCGCCAATTGCCCAAAGATGGGGAACAACTTCGCCACCAGATAATACCGCCATGCTGTCATTAACTGGGATGAAATTACGACGGTCGAGTTCTACACCCACAGATTCTAAACCGAGATTTTTGGTAGCTGGGATGCGTCCAGTAGCTACTAGACAAGCATCTACCTCAATCACTTCTAAATCTTCTTTGGTTTGAAAATCAGCTAACTCAATTACCACTGGGGAACCAGGGATAACTCGTTTGGCGTAGATACCAACTTTTGTTTCAATATCGCGGGGGGTAATTAACACCCGTTCGGCTAATTTGGCGATATCGCGGTCAAATCCTGGCATTAATTGATCCAGGGCTTCAATCATCGTGATTTCGCAGCCTAAAGCCGAGTATATATCCGAGAATTCTAAACCAATGTAACCACTGCCAATAATTGCTACCCAGTTAGGTAGCGATTCTAACCTGACACCTTGGTCGCTAGTAAATACAGTTTTGCCATCTACTTCAATGCCTGGGGGGACAAAGGGCACGGAACCAGGAGACAAAATAATGTCTTTGGCGGTGATAGTTTTTTCACTACTATCGCCAATAATACTGACTTTTTGCGTACCGACTAACTTTGCCCAACCTCTGATGATATCAACACCTAGACGCTTGAGGCTATTAGTTAAATCGCCTTGGATTTTATTTACAAGATTGGTAGCATGATTTGCGATCGCTTGGCGATCGAACTCCACATTACCGATTTGAATTCCTAAGGACTTGAGATGGTGGGTATTCCGTAACTCCCGCACCCGTCCCGAAGCTGCTAACAGCGCTTTCGAGGGAATACAACCCCGGTTAACACAGGTTCCCCCCATATCAGCTGCTTCCACAATCGCTGTTTTTAAGCCGCAACTGACGGCGTGTAGGGCTGCTCCATGTCCACCTACACCAGCGCCTATAATGACTAAATCGTAATCGTATCCCTGACTCACGTTAGTTTCCCCGTGTGCTCCGCCTATTTATTCTCAACTTGACCAGCCATCAGTGCAACCCCCCTTGAGGTTCGGGAGTCGCTAATTTCAAATTATGATTTACGCTAGCAGGCAAAGGGACTGAATATCTTCAGTATGCTATTTAAATTTGTATAATCGCTGTATTTTATACTTAAATTGGGCATTGGGCATTGGGCATTGGGCATTGGGCATTGGGCATTGGGCATTGCGAAAAAAAGCAATAACCAACAAGACTTTTGATATTATTTATCCCCCTCTGCTCCCCCTGCTTCCTCTGCTCCCTCTGCTTCCTCTGCTCCCTCTGCTTCCTCTGCTCCCCCATCCCCCACTCTCAGATGTTAATTCCTAAGTTAAGTGAATTTACAATCCGCCGGAATGCTAGCGCTAAATCGTTTCAACGAGGTGAGGCTTATTATGAGGCGGATGCGGTGCTATATCTAACTCAACGCGGTAATGTCATTCAGGCGGAAGTAGATGGTAATGAGCCGCATCCTTATGAAGTCGGACTGAGTTTTAATAGTGGGGGATTAACCTCAGTCAAATGTAGTTGTCCTTATGATGGTGACGGCTGGTGTAAACATATTGTGGCTACTATGCTGGTTTGTATGCGTCAGCCACAAATGATTGAGGAACGTCCGACATTAGAACAACTCCTAAGTAGGCTGGATCATCAGCAAACTCAAAGATTAATCCAACAGTTGATAGTAGAGTATCCCAGATTGATTGAGGCTGTCGATCGCCATGTCACCTGGATTACTTACACTCCTGTGAAAAATAACAACGTTAAACCGTTACGCCAATATAACCTCGATTCTAAACCTTTTGCCCAGAGAGTACGCCAGATTCTCCGCGATGCTGTGCGTGCTTGGGAAAATGGCTATGATGAAGATCCAATTACGGAAGAAATACTGAATTTGGTACAAGGGGCGGTAGATTTGTGCGAACAAGGAGATGGGAAAAATGCGATCGCAATTTTAGCAGCCATTACTTCTAGTTGTGTCGATAATTGGGATGATGTGGCTGATTATGGTGCCGATCATGATGAAATTCTCCCACAATTAAATGCAGCTTGGTGCGAAGCTATTCTCACCGCCGAACTCACCCCAGTAGAAAAAGTTGATTTACAAGTTAATTTGGAAACATGGCAAGATGAATGGGATGCTGATTTTGGCTTGGCTTCGGAAGCTTTACGCCAAGGTTGGCATTACCCACTGTTATTACAAGTGCTAGAAGGTGATATTCCCGATATGGGAGTATGGGAAGATGATATTCCCGACTACGCCGATGATTTAGCTTTAATTCGCCTGAAAATTCTCGAACGGCAAGAACGTTACCAAGAATACTTGTATTTAGCCGCCGCCGAAGGACAAACGGAACAATATTTAACTATGTTAGGGCGTTTGGGGAGAGTTGACGAAGCGATAATTGCTGCTCAAGCCCAGATGAATACAATGGAAGAAGCCTTTGCTTTGGGAAAAACCCTCAAAGAGCAAAATTCCTTGTTAGAAGCCTTAGAGATTGCTCAAATTGGCTTAGATTTACCAGGAAATTGTCAGTACGATTTGGCAATATGGACAACAGATTTAGCCTTAGAATTAAATAATCAACCAGCTGCTTTATCTGCAATGATAGCTGCTTTTCAAATTCAACCATCATTGGTGAGCTATAAAAAAATTGCCGAATTAGCCGGGGAAGAATGGGCGATTGTCAAACCAGATTTATTACAAATTCTCCGCACCTTTGGCGGTTGGGGAACAGAAGCGGCCAAAGTAGATATATTTTTACAAGAAGGCTTAATTGAAGATGCGATCGCCATTGTTAACGAAATGAGTTCCTACCATGCCGATTTAATTTATCGTGTCATGGATGTGGCAATTGCGCACAAGCCTGATTGGGTAATTGCTAATGCTCGCCACCGTGCCGAATTAATTATGGAAGCCGGGAAAGCAGAATATTATAATACCGCAGTTCAATGGTTAAAAAAAGTCCGTGCTGCTTATTTAGAAGCGGGAAGAAAAGCAGATTGGGATAGTTATAAAGCCAAGTTAATTCAAGAGCATGGGCGCAAGCGGAAATTGATGGGATTAATTAAAGAACAGGGGTTAGATTAGGCATAGATGTGAACTTAACGCGAAACCCGCTTACCGCAAGGAACTGAAGTTCCTTGCTCATAGCCAAAGTCATCTCAAGATGACTAAATATCTTCAAAATCTTGAGTCTACTTTAGTAGACTTGGGCTATGAGCCTTGGAATTCATTCCAAGGCGGGTGACAAAGCTAAAATTTTGAATTTTGAATACTTCGACAGGCTCAGTACAAGTTTTGAATTTTGAATTGTTAATCCTTCTATCCTCAGACTTGCTTCATCTGTCTGACAGCGTAAGTATAGTTTCTATCTTTTGTGGGATTATGCCTCTAGAATCATTCGTTAACTTATGTGGAGTAACGCAAAGAAATTTTTCTTAGTAATTGCAAAACTAAGAAAATTTCGCTAATTTTGGAGTGTTTATGACCTATACAGTTGACGAAAGCACAAGACCAGCTTTAGAAACTTTCAAACGCTTTGATGTAGATACTCAACTAGCTTTACTTTGGTACGGTTATCTGGATATTAAGGATCAGCTAAATCCAGCGCCTCCTAATAGCGTAGAAATTCCGGGTAAAGCTGTGTTTGATAAAATCCAAGATTTATCTCAGCAAGAACAATTGCAAGCACAACGTGACTTACTACGGGGTGGAAATAGTGAGATTAACCGTGCTTACAAAGCCTTAAGCCCTAATGCTAAATTAGAGGTTTGGTTGTTGCTGTCTCAAGGAATTGAAAACGGTACTATTATCCCAGTTCCTTCTGAGTATAAACTTCCTAATGGAACAGATGAATTTGTCGCCCAGATTAAAAATCTAGAGTTCGATCAACGGTTGAATTTTATGCTGACTGCTGTGCAAGCTTTGGGTTAAGTTAAACCAGTTTGGATTTTGAATCAGAATTTAACTTCTGGTTTCAGTTTCTGTAAATCCATTGGTTGCAATCATTCTTTTGATTAATATTAGGAAGGTTGGTGCTTTATCAAGCTTAAAGCTAAAGCACCAATCTTCATTAATAGATAATTGTCGGTTGGGTTGTAGCTTGCTTCCCGTAGGGTACGAAATGAAACCCAACAAACCCCTGGAAATGTTGGGTTACCCTGCGGGAAGCCGCTCCGCGTCTACGTTCCTCAACCCAACCTACGCAGCTACCGTGCATTAGGGGCTTTTAATAAATCTTATGAAATTGATGAAAGCTTTAGTTGTTAGACTTTACAAGTCTCGATGCGAGAGAAGATACCCCTCCTTCCCCTTCTCCGCCTCCAGTAGGGTAAATGTCCATCAGGGGCTGTGGTGTTGAAAGTTACTTGCCTGTACTCAATCCAGGTGCTTTTTATTTTCCATCCCACGCGATCGCCATATTTCTCCCAGGCTTCTTGATGATACTCGCTGTCTGCCTTACCGCCTACGCTCAAGTATATTTCTCTTTGAACGCTGAAGCCAAATTTTCCATTGCTATATTTTACCCATAAGCGGTCAATTGTACGGAGGTCAGTACAGGGGAAGTTTAATAATTCTTCAGACTTAAAGTAATCACCTTCCTGCTTATCTAAAGCTTGAATCATCACTTTATATGTTTCCGTATCAGCGTCTTTCCAGTTCCCTGCTGCTAGTAAGTCGCGCAGTTTGGTATAGTCTACGCTTGTTTCGGAACTGAGATCGTCATCTGGTTCAGGTGTTGGTTGTTTGGCTTCATTGGTGGAGATTGGCGAAATTGACTGCTGAGAAATTAAACGATTATGTATCGGTGCAATATCCTCATCTCGCAGTTTGAGAATTTGTTGTAATCGCTGTAAATCATCAACAGTTCCATCACTAAGAATTGGTTCTTCTTCTAATGCTTCAATCAGGGTTTGTTCATATTCCTGTAAGCTTTCCTGTAATTCACGAAATGGTTTTTTAACTTCTTCTTCTATCGCTGCTGCTATTTCTGGGTTTAACCCCAACTCAGTTTGTCTACGAATTAAAACCTTGCGTCCCACAACCGAAACGCGACCATTTCTAATACGTTGCTCAACTTCTTTACGATACTCTAATTTTGGATCGCCTACTGGTGCTTTAGCTAAGTGAATTGTATAACCTTCCTTAACTGCAAAAATTTCCGGCTTCATCACTGGTTTTGCTTCTATAACCTTGCGCTTGGCATATTCATGCAATTCAGCTACAGTAATCACACCATCGTTGTCTTTATCTGCGGCTCCGGTTTCAATTCCCTCAACCAAATAGCTAGTGTAAACTCCGCCTCCTGAATCTTCAAAGGAAAGTTGTGTAGCTGTTGATGAAGTTAACACAGCTCTACCTTCACCACCTAATTGCGTGCTGATTTCATTTTCAATACTGAGATTAACAATATTTTTAGCACTCATCCCCTCAGCAAAAGCACCGCTAAAACAACAGTCAAGAATTAACACTTGTCGCTGAGATTTGCTAGGACGCATGTAATAATCATGAATGAATTTAGCATCTACAGCTGTACCGATTATTGGTAAACCTTGCGTATTGATTTTAGTATTGTGGCTGATAAAAAATAGATTTCCGTTTTCATGTCTATAGCCATGTCCAGAAAAATACAGCAGCACTACGTCTTTTTCTTGACATTTTTCGAGAAACATCTGCTCAATTTCTGAGCGCATGGTATCGGAATCAGGATTAGATAAAAACTTCACTTCATCAAATCCGCCTATGTCTGGATTCTTCAACACACGCTGCATTGCTTCAATATCTTTAATCACACCAGATAAATTATTTATCTTTGGAGACTCATATTCACTAGCCCCAATCAGCAATGCATATTTCGCCATTTTGCTTGCTTAGTTCCGTTTAAATACGTAAATTTTCTCTAATTCTATATTTTATACATTATTCAAATAAAGGTTTCCGTATGATTTGGGTTTAGTATGTGAAAAATACAGCAGATTGCAAGTTGGTGAGGTACAGATAATCGTTGATTGTAGGGGCACTGGCACTGCCATGCCTCAAAGCGCGTACCTCATTTACCTGAAAATCCCTGTATTATCAGGTTATCCCAATTCAAATAATGTTTGCGACAGATAAATTCTTTGTAGGGGCACGGCATCCGCAATCTTTTGGCATATCAAATTATCTTACTGGTGCCGTGCCCCTACTACCCATCTGTCGCGTTCTTTTTTCAAAATGGTATTATCCTAAATTGCAACAATAATTAGACATATACACCCGTAGGGGTGGGGTTTCCCCACCTGTGTCAAATTAAGCTCAAAACCTTTCTCTATCTCGTTTCCAGACTCCTTGTGGAAATGCGTATTGCGAGGTGGAGACTCGGAACCTGATAAATTGAGGCCAACCGAGCAGTATTGTTATCTAATTTTCTTACGACGCTCTTCATTTTTCCTGTCATACAAAAACCATTCCTCATCACTCATATGTTGGGCATTTTTAATTCTGTGAACAGCTAACTCTAAATACTCAGAATTAATCTCACATCCTAACCATTTTCTACCTAATTGTTCAGCCGTTACTGCTGTAGTACCCGAACCTAAAAAGGGGTCAATTACAATATCTTGGCGTTGTGATGAAGCTAGAATAAATTTTCTAATCAATTCTTCTGGCTTTTGGGTAGGATGTTTAGTTTTCTCATGCATTCCATTACAAGTTGTGGGAATTTCGATGACATCTCTGGGTTTAGCACCCTTTAAATTTGGGTTCCATATCTTCCCATTATTCTTACCATTATTACCATAATTACTAGTACTAGCTTGGGGATGTAAGGGATATTTTAAAGTGTGTTCACCATATAATATCCTGACATTTTCGATATTCATATAAAAATCTTTAGACTTACGGAAATGCAAAATACTTTCATGGGAACGTCCCCAATCATTTGCTAAATTTGCTTTATTTTTATAGTGCCAAATCAACCAGCGACATCCTTTAAAGAAACGAGATGCAGGTAATTTAATATCAGCTAATATTTCCGAGAAACCACAAATATAAAAACTACCCGTAGGCTTAAGAATTCGCGAAACTTGCTCAATCCAAATTACAGACCATTGTACATAAGCTTCCTGAGATTCAAAATTATCCCACTCGGCTTTTTTAATATTATATGGAGGGTCAGCAATTACTAAATCAACTGACTCAGTTTCTAAACGACACAGCCACTCTATCGCGTCTCCCTGCCAAAGTTCACCATTTTCATGAGCATAAAATAATTCCATAGCCTCAATATAAATAATTCAGTCAGCATCAATGAAATCAATTTGTTAATATTGATAAACACTAATGCTGACCAATTATGCAAGAGGTTTATTGTAATTATTTATGAACTAAGATTCTACAATTCGTAATGTCTTGAGAAGTTAATTGTACAATTCCCCACGCATAACTGTAACGGCTTGCCCAGCTAAATAAACGCGATCGCCTCCAGGATAACGCACCTTCACAACTCCCCCACGACTGGATGCTTGATAAGCTAAAAACTCATCCTTACCTAAGCGATCGCGCCAATAAGCAGCGAGACAGCAATGTGCCGCACCAGTCACAGGGTCTTCATTTATACCTAATCCCGGCGCAAAAAAGCGAGAGATAAAATCATACTCGGAATCAGCTTGCGTAATGCTAGTAACGATAACATCAGCCACAGGTAAGCTTTTCAATTGTTGAAAATTTGGCTGTAATTGTCGCACCAAATCCTCAGACTCTACTTCTACCAAATAGCCGAGGGAATTCTGCACCACAGATTTACAAGCTACACCCAAAGCTTGACTCAGTTCTTCTGGTACAGCAATAGGTTGTGAATGATTTACAGGAAAATCTAACTCAATCCATTCACCTTGCTTTGCAGCAATTAATACACCACTTTTAGTATAAAAACGGGCAACTTTATCTGGTGATAAATGTCCTTCTGACCAGAGTACATGAGCGCTAGCTAAAGTCGCATGACCACAAAGGGGTACTTCTACAGTCGGTGTAAACCAGCGCAAATTAAAGCCATCATCCTGTTTGACGAGAAAAGCTGTCTCCGATAAATTCATTTCCTGCGCCACATTCTGCATCCAGCGATCGCTTTCGGGAGTTGGTAACACACATACAGCAGCTGGATTTCCTGCAAATGGCTTATTGGTAAAAGCATCCACTTGTGTAATTATTTTTCCCATAGCATCACCCTTGTATTTAGACTGCGATCGCTTTTAACAAATTAATATGAAAAAGGATACATTTACCGAGCCTATTTTCCGTACAATCGAGTCAAATAAGTCAAGCATCGTACTTGCCATGTTTCATCGATAACAAAATATAAAAGGGTAATTACAGAGTTTACAGCGATTGTTAGTAATGAAGTGATGATTAACCAGGCGATCGCTCAAGAAAAATAATGGCTCTTAAACACATATTTAGTCTATGTTAAAAAATGAGCCAAATTACCGTTTAAGAGTTCCGAGCAATGCTAAATCAGAACAAACAATTGAGTTTAAAAATACTTGGTGTCCTTTTTGCAGCCATGAACTTAGTATCACTTTCTGTAGGATTAATCGGCTGCTCTAATGAAGTTCCAAACCCACTCAATCAAACTGAGCAACAAAAGGAACAGTACAAAAATCAATCAAATCAAGAATCTGAATCAAATCAGAATAATGACGACGATGACGATGACGACGACGATGATGACAAAAAAGGTAATAGAAAAAATGACAAAGACGATGATGATTAATAGTAATTAGAAATAAGCTAATCGTTTTTGGAAGAATGTTTCAGTCACACCTAAATCTCGGACTGAAACTCCAAATTCATAGAATATAGGGGACTTACAAAAAATAAATTACCCATATTTCGTAGTGCGTTCGCGTAGCGTGTCCGAAGGACAAACATCTTGCTCGCTGGTGTTTAAAAGCGAGCAAGATGCTCGCACTACAAATTTATTGGGTATTTAAAAAATTGGATGTCCCTAGGGCAAAAATATGAGATTTTTTAGCCATAATAATTTATACAGCATATTTCAGATAAATGAGGTACGCGCTTAGGGGCATGGCAGTGCCAGTGCCCCTACAATCAACGATCGTTTCTACCTCACCAACTGGCAATCTGTTGTAACTCATAATTCATAATTCATAACTCATAATTCATAATTCATAATTCATAATGCTTATCCCCAACACCTCAAGTTCTTTAATTGATACATTACGCCAAAGACGGCAAAGACTAGCTCAAATTATAGATTTTCCCGCAGTTATTTGGTCAGGAAGCAGCAATCCACGCAATTTTGCTGCAAATGTCTATCCCTTTCGCGCTAGCAGTCATTTTATTTATTTTGCTGGGCTAAACCTACCAAATGCAGCAATTCGCTTAGAAGCAGGGAAGCTAGAGTTATTTATGGACGATCCTCATCCTAGCAGCGCCCTATGGCATGGAGAAATGCCCAAACGTGAGGAAATCGCCCAAATCATTGGCGCTGATAGTGCTAAACCAATGTCAGAATTAGAGTTTTTGGTAGCAGACGCAGCCACGATCGCAGTTCAAGATGCAGCCACATGGACAAAACAATCCCAACTGCTAAATAGGTGGGTTTTACCGCAAAATCCCCCCCAAGGAATTGATTTAGAGTTAGCCAAGGCTGTTGTATCCTTGCGCCTCACCCACGACGAAGGCGCGTTAGCCGAGTTACGCAAAGCTGCGGTTGTGAGTGTAGAAGCCCATAAAGCCGGAATGTCCGCCACAGTACAAGCAAAACGGGAAGCAGAAATTCGTGGAGCAATGGAAGGAGTCATCATCGCTCATAATATGACTACTTCCTACAACAGTATTGTCACAGTCCACGGTGAAGTATTGCACAACGAGCATTATCACCACCCCTTACAACCAGGCGATTTACTATTAGCCGATGTGGGTGCAGAAACAGACACAGGCTGGGCGGCGGATATTACGAGAACTTGGCCTGTATCTGGTAAATTTTCATCTACCCAAAGAGACATTTATGATATTGTCCTAGCCGCTCATGATGCTTGTATTGCTAAAATCCGTCCTGGTGTCGAGTATGGCGAGATTCATCTATTAGCAGCCAAGGTAATTGCCGAAGGATTAGTAAATTTAGGTATTTTGCAGGGAAATGCTGAGGATTTAGTATCTAGAGATATTCATGCTTTGTTTTTCCCCCACGGTATCGGACATCTCTTAGGCTTAGATGTGCATGATATGGAAGATTTGGGAGATTTAGCAGGCTATGAAGAAGGAAGAAACAGAAGCGATCGCTTTGGCTTAAGCTACCTGCGTTTAAATCGTCCCCTCCGCCCAGGAATGCTAGTCACAATTGAGCCAGGTTTTTATCAAGTTCCAGCAATTTTAAACAATCCTCAAAATCGCGCAACCTATCAGTACACAGTCAACTGGGACAGATTAGCTGAATTTGCCGATGTCCGAGGAATCCGCATCGAAGATGATGTATTAGTCACAGCGCAAGGCAGTGAAGTTTTAACGGCTGCATTACCAAATCAAGCTAATGCTGTAGAAGATTTAGTCAAAGCAAAGGATTGAAATAACACAATCTATAGTGACTGGACTAATGTTGTGCAATCATAAAATTGGGTTATATTTATAAAATTGAATATTTTCAATATTCATATTGCACTCTTTCAGCCCAGTCATATTATGACTTCTCCATCCTAAAACCCAATAAAAATCTTAATATTAGGACTTACGCACACTCTACAAATTCTTGGCATTCTTGGCGTCTTGGCGGTTCAATAAATTAAGGATTTTGATAATTTTTGCGTAAGTTCTGAATATTTTGGATAGGTATGTAGATATAGGTTAAATTTATTTTAAATTATCGATAATTAATAGAATGGAAGAGAAGATTTAATTATATTAAGTAATGGTTGCGTAAAGATATCTACTATTGGCTTTGCTAAAGTTAGTAAAATACCAATAGCAATTGTAAATACAATAGCTTGTTTAACAGAATAATTTTCTATTCTCTTCTCTAGATCATCCATACGTGTTACTAAATAAGGCAGAGAGGACACTAAATCAGGACGATTAATTAAGTCAGTTGGGATTGAATCATAACCTATTTTATTCCGTGGATTTTCGTCATCTTGATCCAAGTCTGCATACCATATAGAAAAGAATCTCTCACCTCTTGCTACATGGAAGTTAAGAGGCCCCGCATTATAAACAGCAAAAATTAGCTTGCCATTATAGCCAGGATCAACATGAAAACCAGAAACATTAATTAGTCCACTTGATTTAAATTTAAATTTGATTGAAATAAATGCAAGTGCGTTTTTAGGCACTTGAATTGTTTCAGCAGTTATCAGAAATGCGAATTGTCCTGGAGGGATAGGAACAGTTTCTTTATCTCCAAGAATAATTTTTTTACGCTCTTTTATAGGTGTATCAGGAAGCGCTGAAATATAAACTTCTTCCCCCAAACACAATTCGTAAGATGCAGATTGAATTTGATCGGGATTAAATGGTGCAATTAAATTGCGAAGACGAGAGTTCAAAGTTTGTGATGACCAAAAACTCATTGTTTTACCTGCAAGATATCGTTGAGTGAATGCTTCATTTCTACACAGACTAAACGCCTACTAGACTCTTCTATAATAGAAATATTTCGTGATTCTGCTTCCCTAATAAGTAGGAGAAAAAATTTTATTATATTCTTGTTCCATGTTGCCCGTATTGGATAATCTTCTTGGTGGTCTGTTGCTTCACAAGCTTTAGCTAATTCAGCAATTATATGAATATATTCATCAATAAAGTTACCAAAACCATAGTTAATCTTATTGCTGAAAACTTCTTTCGCTAAAGAAATTCCCAAGAGATTACTGGCAGAGACTATCATGATAAATGAATCAATAAATGCTCTACTATTTTCTCTGGAGGAAGCAGGCATAGACGAAAGAATTCCCAGATATTTAACTAAATGCAATACAATATGATTCATTCGTCGAGAAATACCAAGAGCAACTATTTCATAATGATAGATTTTATCATGTTGCATTTGTAATAGCTGATAATCATTTAATATTTCTACTGAAATTCTTGAGCTTTTCATAATATTCATATACTAGTTTTTAAATTAAATTCTAAAATATCTTGCACAACGCTAATTATTTTAGCAATAAATAGGTGTTAATATATATATGATATTTTAAAATAATAGATATAATAGCAATTTATAAGTTTAAATTTTAGAGAGTTTATGGATAGATATATTATTAAAATTTATTTCCTAACAGCAAATGCTTAAAATATATTATTTCCTATGAGAGAATTTTTATTTTAGCATTGATACCCCACTTAGGTGGATAAAAATAGTCAATTGGTTGAGGAGTTGGAGTAAACTTAGATTTTATTTTTTTACGATTGCTTTTTAAATTAGGGAATGCTGCTCGACAGTATTTATCAGTTTCACAAAAAAGATTTTGACAGTCTATGGCTTGCAGAGGACGACCCCAGAGAGATTGAAAATTTAAACCCAAACGCTGAAATTCTTTTTCTTGGTTTTCCGTCATCCAATGAATAATATCAGCGTATGTTTTATCTGCTATATCAACAAAACACTTTTGAATACCGCGTTCTGCACCTGGGCCTGCTATAGTGAAACTATTTTCGTCAAAGTTAATAATTTCACTATAATTAATATCTGTAGCTAATTGGTAAGACATAAACTTACCCAACAAAGGATACTCTAAAATAGTATTAAAAACTTCTTCAAATGTTTTGGCTTTTACTATTCGATTTACTACCTTATCTTGGAGGATCATTTTATCAATTAATGCTAGATGATTTTGGTGCTTTTTATGATAACCAAACTCTTTACTAGCACAAGACATATAAGCACTAGTATAAATGACATATCCAAGCTCCATAGCCTTTTGTAATAGGTTAGAATAAGTTTCCAGATTAAAGTTAGATAGAGTAATATAATCTCCTATTTGATTCTCCAGATATTCCCATGTTTCTATTTTATTAAAAAATTTAAATAATAAAATTCTCAATAAGACTTCTTCTTCATTGTGACTTCTATTTTTATCGTAAATGATATTTTTAATCAAATATTGAGAAACGCGATCGCTTGCCCGATAAGCATTACAGAATTTGTAAGTATTAATAATGGTATCGCTCGTCCAAGGTGGTGCTAAATTGTTAATTTTTTTGAAAAATACCTCCTGGCGCATAGCAGCAAATCGCCAATAAGTATCAAAAATTTCTGGTCTTACTTGCATACGCTATATTTCCTGTTTTATAACCAAACTACTGTGGGTAATAGCTCTGGCTTTATTCGTCTTACATTATCTCCTATGAAACCCATGCATAAAATGTAAAGAGGCAAAATTTTCATAGTTGCTGATATTTGTATCGATCTGAACCTTGAGTTAGTAACAGGGACGAGCGTAAACAGTCACATGCGATCGCTCATCACATAACATATCCCTAGCTTTAAGCGCTGAATTATCTATACCCCTGCTCAAGTCGCAAGGAAAACTACTAAGCTGGTAAATAGCACGTTTAAACTCTACTGAAAATTTCTACTGCCTCACTACCTGTAATCGAAATTATGTTTGATGCATTAGCCGATCGTTTAGAATCTGCCTGGAAGAAACTACGGGGACAGGATAAAATTTCCCAGTCCAACATTCAAGATGCTTTGCGCGAGGTTCGCCGCGCTTTGTTGGAAGCAGATGTTAACCTCCAGGTAGTTAAAGATTTTATTAGTGAAGTCGAAGCCAAAGCACAGGGATCTGAGGTAATCGCTGGCGTGCGCCCTGACCAACAGTTCATCAAAATTGTTTACGATGAACTAGTTCAGGTGATGGGGGAAGAAAATGTTCCCTTGGTAGAAGTCGAGGGAGAAACTACCATTGTCCTCATGGCTGGATTGCAGGGTACTGGTAAAACCACTGCTACGGCTAAGTTAGCTTTGCATCTGCGGAAATTAAATCGCAGCTGCTTGTTAGTAGCTACAGACGTATATCGTCCAGCCGCGATCGATCAGTTAATTACCTTAGGTAAACAAATTGAAGTACCAGTATTTGAACTGGGAAGCGATGCAGATCCCGTTGAAATTGCCCGCCAAGGTGTAGAACGAGCTAAAGCAGAAGGCATAAACACAGTAATTATTGATACTGCTGGTCGTCTGCAAATAGACGCAGATATGATGGCAGAATTAGCCAGAATTAAACAGACAGTCCAACCCCAGGAAACCTTGTTGGTAGTGGACTCGATGACTGGTCAAGAAGCCGCCAATTTGACCCGCACTTTCCATGAAGAAATTGGGATTACTGGTGCAATTCTTACCAAAATGGATGGTGATAGCCGAGGTGGTGCTGCACTATCTGTCAGACAAATTTCTGGCGCACCGATTAAGTTTGTCGGTGTCGGTGAAAAAGTCGAAGCACTGCAACCATTTTACCCAGACCGGATGGCATCGCGGATTTTGGGTATGGGTGATGTCCTCACCTTAGTGGAAAAAGCCCAAGAAGAAATTGACTTGGCAGATGCAGAGCAAATGCAGGAGAAAATCCTCTCAGCCAAGTTTGACTTTACCGACTTTCTCAAGCAATTGCGCCTGCTGAAAAACATGGGATCGCTGGGTGGAATCATCAAAATGATTCCAGGGATGAACAAGCTTTCTGACGACCAACTAAAACATGGAGAAACCCAGCTAAAACGCTGTGAAGCGATGATTAACTCCATGACTCGCCAAGAAAGACGCGACCCAGATTTATTAGCTAGTTCTCCCAGCCGCAGACGGCGGATTGCTACAGGATCTGGCTATAAAGAAGCAGATGTGAGCAAACTTGTAGCTGATTTCCAAAAAATGCGATCGCTCATGCAACAAATGGGTCAAGGTCAATTTGGTATGCCCGGAATGTTTGGCGGTATGGGTAACGCCTTCGCCGGCGGAGGTAATCGCCCCCCCGCCCCAGGTTGGCGAGGTTATACCGGAAACAATCCCGGCGCAACGAAAAAGAAAAAGAAAGAGAAGAAAAAGAAAGGATTCGGCAATCTTTAGTCAATAGTCAACACTTCGACTCCGCTCAGTGTTCACAGTCATCAGTCATCAGTCATCAGCCTAAACAATTGTACAGACGCGATTAATCGCGTCTCTGACAAATGACAAATGACAAATAGCAGTTCATCCCCAGCAAGTGCTAAAATTAGCATTCCAGGATGGAAAATTGTGCCTAAAAGAAGTTGAGCCTCAACTTAACGGCAATAGCCAAAATTAGTTTGTCGGCTCTTTCAGGTCGAAAACTACAGAAAAAAGTCTTTTGACTTTGGACTATGGACTTTTGACCGATACAAAACCGCACTTACTTCCAACTGAAATCTACAAAACAGGAGAACGATTTTTCAATCATGATCAAACTGCGCTTGAAGCGATACGGTAAAAAGCGGGAAGCGAGTTACCGCATCATAGCTATCAACAGCCTCGCTCGCCGCGATGGTCGTCCCTTAGAAGAACTGGGATTTTATAACCCCAGAACAGATGAAGTTAGATTGGACGTTCCCGGAATCGTCAAGCGACTGCAACAAGGTGCTCAACCAACTGACACCGTTCGTCGCATCCTAGTAAAAGCTAATGTTTTTGAACAGGTCAGTGCCACAACAGCCGCATCATAGTATCGGAAACCAATCCTCCTCAGCCAGCCCCAATTACGAAGGGTTGGTGAGGTTTTTAGTGCAGCCGTTTTTAGAATCCCCAGAGTCTTTAAGCGTCGATTGTGAAATTTCCCAAAGTCTCAATAAGGCTTGGATTCGCATCGCTTTTGACAGTGCAGATAAAGGCAAAGTATTTGGTCGGGGAGGACGCAATATTCAGGCGATTCGCACAGTAATTGCCGCAGCGGCCGAAGTAGCTGGACAATCAGTATATCTGGATATCTATGGCAGCAGCGCCTCACGGGAAGGCGGATCTTTTGATGAAGATAGGGAAGAGCGATTACCGCCACCCAAATCAAGAGAACGACGCGGAAACGGAAACGGCCCCAGACCAATCGCCAAACCCCGCACCCGCTAGGTGGAAACTTTATAGCCAGTCTGGGCGGTTTATTATCCGCTCAGACATTCTGGTCAAGAGGAATGGTTAAAAAACGCCAAATTTGGTACTCTGGCATCAGTAGGGTGAGGCATTGCTTGATTAATTAATGGGTGTTTCCCATCAAGAAGAGCGATCGCACACTGCTTATAGTTACCGATAATCATATTTAACTCTGAACAATCTCTGTCAGGAGGTGAAACCAGGGAGTGGCTGAAGTTCGTTTAGGTGAAAATGAGTCAATAGACTCAGCGCTGAGACGTTTTAAAAAGAAAATTCAAAAAGCCGGCATTTTATCAGAAGTTAGACGCCGGGAACGTTACGAAAAGCCTAGTTTACGACGCAAGCGTAAAGAGGAAGCCGCACGCAAAGGTGTCCGCTACTAAATTCAAAGTAGCGTCTTTGCTAAGGGACTTCCAAGAAATAAATTATCCAATCTTGTGGGGTGGGCAGCGTTCGACTGAGCGCTCACGCCGAAGTCTTGCCCGCCTTTGACTATGGGCGGGCGAGACGCCCACCCCACAATAAATAGTTGTATATTTTTTTATTTGGAAGTCCCTAAATGTGGTTAACCTAAATTAACTATCTAAGTTAAGGTTTGAAACTATTTGATAGCAAACCTACTAAAAGTAGAGATGTGATTCATCGTATCTCTACTTTTCTCCTTGAAGAGGGGTTAGGGACAAGGGGGACAAGGAGGACAAATGACAAATGACTAATGACAAATGACTAATGACTAATAACTAATGCCTTTAAAGGAAAATTTTATAATTAAAAAATACTATGGCAGAGGCCTATAAAATTGAGCTGCCGAATATTTCAAGTGCGATCGCTTTAGCTGGAGATGGAGAAGAAAATCTCAAACTTTTATCCCAGCAAACAGGGGCTAACTTGGTATTACGCGGACAGGATTTACATATTTCGGGGACACCCAAGCAAGTTGATTTAGCTTCGCGATTAGTGCGATCGCTTGAAGAAATCTGGGTTAAAGGTAATACTATCTCCAGTGCGGATATTTCCACAGCCCGTCAAGCTTTAGATACCCATCGCGAAGGCGAACTACAAGACTTACAGCGCGATATCCTCGCTAGAACTCGCCGGGGTGAAGAAATCCGCGCTAAAACCTTTCGTCAGCGTCAATACATTGATGTTCTCCGCAAGCGTGACTTAGTTTTCGGTACCGGGCCTGCGGGGACTGGTAAAACCTTTCTCGCTGTCGTTGTCGCCGTTCAAGCACTCCTCGCCAATCAATTTGAAAAGATCATTTTAACCCGTCCCGCCGTCGAAGCTGGCGAAAAACTCGGTTTTTTACCAGGAGATTTACAGCAAAAGGTAAATCCTTATCTCCGTCCTCTTTACGATGCAATTAATGAATTTATCGATCCGGAAAAAGTTCCTAATTTAATGGAACGGGGTGTGATTGAAGTTGCACCACTAGCTTATATGCGGGGACGTACTCTCAATAACGCCTTTGTAATTGTCGATGAAGCCCAAAATACCACACCCGCCCAAATCAAAATGGTTTTGACGCGATTGGGCTTCCGTTCGCGTATGGTAATTACAGGTGACATGACACAAACCGATTTACCAATCAACCAACAATCAGGTTTAGCCGTAGCCTTACACGTCTTAAAAAACGTCGAAGGTATTGCTTTTTGCGAATTTTCCCAAAAAGATGTCGTGCGTCATCCCCTAGTTCAGCGCATCGTCGCTGCTTACGAACAATACGAAAAATAGTCCATAGTCAAAAGTCCATAGTCAACAGTCCATAGTCAAATGACTAACTACTTTTGACCATTGACCATTGACCATTGACCATTGACCATTGACTCTTGACCCTTGATCCTTAACTCTGAATCATGACTACTACATTGAAAGAATTTTTAACAGCTTGTGAAAACTTAGGAACTTTGCGTTTAATTGTCACTAGCAGCGCTGGTGTATTGGAAGTTAGAAGCAAGTTAGAAAAGCTATTTTATGCAGAGTTACCTAATAAGGGTAAATATGCCAATATGCATACCGAAAATTTTGAATTTCACTTGAATATGGATAAAATTACGCAAGTGAAATTTGAAACTGGTGAAGCGAAAAGGGGTAATTTTACAACCTATGCTATCCGCTTTTTAGATGAGAAACAAGAGCCAGCTTTAAGTTTCTTTCTACAATGGGGTAAGCCTGGAGAATATGAACCCGGTCAAGTAGAAAATTGGCAAGCTCTGAAAGACAAATATGGCGAAGTTTGGCAACCTTTACCAGCCGAAATTTAATACCAATTTGACAAAAGAATGCGACAGATTGTAGGGGCAAGGCATTGCCTTGCCCTCTAAAATATATTGATATGTCGCCAACATTATTTGAATTGGTATAATTTTGGAATTAGGCATAGTGCATAAGTAAATTATCTGCTCTTACATAGCTTTTGCACCGCTCACAATCAAACGCTTAAACAACCCTTCTGACCAACCTGTTTCGCGCAAAACCGCAGATGAAGATACTTCAATATAAGCTTGCTCAATAAAGGCTAAATCAATCATACACATGCGCCCAAGAGCATCTTTTAAATTTGCACTTTTGCCATCTTTTGTTAATCGTTTACCCACTTCATATATTACTGTCGCCATTGCAGGGACAACATGTTGAGGCCCAATACCAAGGCGGACATGAACTAGTCCAATTTTCCAGCGCCTTTCTGCATAAGCATTACCCCAATTATCCATACCTGTAAACATTTCGTGAAACCATTGAATAAAAGTTTCATGAAGGCGATGCATCCGCTCGTTACTCGCATGTAAAATTGCATTCATTTCCGCATCGCGTCCCAAGTAAGCATAAAAATGATCCGCCATTTCTGAAGCTAGTTCTAAGCCCCAATTTGCTTCAGATTTAAGCAGTTCTTTATCCTCAGATGTCAAACCAATGCGCTTTTCTAGCGTAGCCATGAAAGTATGTGGATCTAAAGTCATGATTCCGATTTCCTAAAAATTAATCAGCAGTGGATAAAATGGTATTTTGTCAGCGCCAGCAATTTATAAATTGTGAACTCTACGGGAGCATCCCAATTTTGACGCAATACCCTATAAGGGTATTGCTATACCAACAAAGCCTGCCTTCGCAGGCTATCAAACTTTTAGCCTGCGTTCGTCGAAGACGTTCCCGAAGGGTAGGCAGGCTTCGTATTTCTAGCCCCACCCTTATAGGGTGAGGGCGTTTTTGCACATTTGGGATGCTCCCAACTCTACAATTTAGAGATATTGACAGAATTCACAATTTATTGTGATTATCTAGGTTTTTGTGAAATAAAATCTTTGGTTCGCAAATTTACAGAATTAGCCTTAATGTCCCTGATATTTAAGCCACTAAAGGTGCAATTTGAGCCACAGCGCGTTTGATTTCTAAAAACAATAAACCTTGTTTAACAGCAGCATTCGCTAAAACTAGTAAAACTGCATCGGGTCCACAACTCACAACAATTCCAAAACCTTTTTCACCTTCAACTACAATCCGATCAATAGTTCCTCTAACTAATTCACTACCTATACGTTCGCCTAAAGAAAGCATAGCTGCTGACATGGCTGCGGTGCGGTCTTCATCCATTTCACTAGGTAATACTGAAGCTAAGGCTAAACCATCAGGACTGACTAAAGCTGCGCCTTGAATGTGGGATGTACCACTAACAAATTCTTGGAGAACCTGTTGCAACATGGAAATATTTATCATGGCTTTTTCTTCAGTAAGTATTGGTAAAATTTGTTGATTAGTTGTTTGTAAATCAATTTGCAAATTTACAGGTTGATTTCTATCCCCAAATATTTGTTTCAATTTTCGGGGAATTAGCTTAAGGATTTTGCCCAAATGCATTGAGGCTAATTTGCTAGCTAAAAAATCTCAGATTTCTATGTCACTGATACTGCGAATTAAGCTCATTTTCCCTGCACCTACGCAACCTGCGATCGCAATACGTAGGATTTCCGTCTCTATCTCCGCAACAATCATATTTATATAGCCCTTGAGATCATCGCAGAGCTACCTTCTATGAGCGTGAAAGCAATAAAAATTACTCACACTGATATCAGGAGTGCAAATATACTCTGGAAGCACATCAGTAGTTCCAGTATGTTTTGAAAATATTGACGTAACTATTTGTCAGCGTAGATGCAACTATCAATCAATTACACGAGTTATTACGCACCCTGAAACTCGTTCATCAGTACTTTAACGGATTTTACACCATTATTAATTTACTTTTCAAACATTAACTCATTATTTTTTTGTATATAAAGTAGTGTGTTACATCATACAAAGCAAAGTAATTTCCTATCTGCATAATTAGTGAGCTGACAGCTGATAAGTTATGTTTGCTTGTGTTTTTGCTTGCATCAACGAAATGTAACACAATAATCTTGGAGATAAATTTTTACTCGCTAAAAAATTAAGTACTGGTTATGAAGGCGATTTGGAGTTTTTGCTTAGTGGCTTTGTTCCTCTTCGGGTGGAGTGGAAACGCTACAGCTGGAGAATTATCAGAAAGGCTGGCGAAGTTTCCCCAATGGGAGAAATTAACCTCTGTGCAACCTGCTGTAGGTGATTTAGCTTATCCTGATTGGATGGCAGGTGATTGGCAAGTTAAAAGTACATTAGTAGATTTAGTTGCACCTCTAGCACCAGATATAGTTACACCAGGATTTGAAGCTAACCGCAAACAACTGAATCAGCCGATCAGTTTTTTAGTCAGATTTATTCCGGAAGAATCTCCGGTTTTTAGCAGCAAAACTCTTTTACAGATAGGTAAAAAATCCTCAATATTAGTAGCCGATAGAGTTTTTAATAGCTTGAATTTAGCCCGCGCTTATTTAGGTAATGAAGCGGTATTATCGGTAAAAATTGATCCTAATTCGCCTAATCGTCAGATAACATTATTGCGCGGCGATCGCCAATTAGTTTCGATTGTAAGCGATCGCGCTACAGAAACCGCTGCTGATGGCGAGTTTATCACTACAGAAGTGTTTCAACAACTGTTTAAAGGTGGTTCTCGTCCTTATTTAAATAAGGTAGAATCTACTACGGCTTACCGTCAAGTTTCTCAATCTCCGCCAACTATAGAAGCCGATCAAGTAACTGCTGTCTATCTTTCTCCTCAAGATCCAGATTACTTTATTGCTAATTCTCAACCAGTTGCACTTTATCGCTATCGCTTAGAATTTTCACCTTCCCAATTAGCAACTACTCCTTAAGATTGATTTCGAGCGAGAGAACTTGACTACATTGTATTACGCATGTAGTATATAAATTCCAAGCTCACGTTCTTGGAAAGAGTGCATCATGGCCAAATTTCGAGACATTATACATTATTTTCGCCCCTACTGGGGTTTGAGTATTTTTAGTATTGCTGCATCCAGCGTTTACGAACTGATTGATTTGGTGGTACCTTATGCCATTGGACAAATTTTAAACGTCTTATCTAATGAACCATTAGATACACCGCTAGCAAGTGCGATCGCAACTTTTTCTTCTCTCATTAATTACCCAGTTGATAAAAATCTTTCCTTGGGTATATTGCTAGGGATAATTTTTGTAGTAACGGTTGTCAGAGCGCCTACACAACCTTGGTTAACCAGTTGGTTTCACTGGGATATAGCCTTAAGAGCGCGTCGAGAAAAAACCGAAACATCCATAGCTAAAATTCTCACTCTCCCACTAGAATTTTATGATGAAAATAACCCCGGACGAATAGCTGGGAGAGTAGCGAGAGGACTTGCTAACCACACTTGGACATATCCAGAAATAGCCGGACAATTAATTCCCAAATTAATCCGCGTGTTGGGAATTTTTGTGTTTATCTTGTTAATTGATTGGCGGATTGCGACTTTATATATAATTTCCTTCGCCATTATTCTCACCTTTACTTTGCGAGATTTGCAAAAGATAATTGGTTACGAAAGCCGACTAGATAGGTACATGGAAAATACCGAAAGTCGCACTTCTGAGCTAATCACAAATATCAAAACTGTCAAAGCATTTGCCACAGAAGGTAACGAACTTAAAAGACAAACACAACGTTTAGAACGGGAACTAAAAGTAGTAGATTACCGCATCCATAAAGGTTACGTAGATCTCCTAACTTGGCAGAAAACAGTAATTCAATTCTGTGTATTTGCCATCCTTGGCTTAACTTTAGCCGCCACAGTCGGTGGAAAGATTTCTCTAGGTCATTTCGTCATGACTTTAACTCTTTCCAGCATGGCATATTCTGAGTTAGAACCTATCAGCAACCTAGCAGAAGTATTCGCCCGGCGCTATTCTTCCATGTTGCGGTTTCATGAATTTCTCCAAGAACCAACTGGTGCGGATACAGATGGTTTATTAGCAGTAGAAAATCAAGGACAATCACCTTATCAATTTACCGGGAAAATTGAGCTATCCCATATCCATTTTGGATATGATGCCAACCGTTTAGTATTGGAAGACATCAACTTATTGATTGAGCCATACCAAACAGTAGCCTTAGTTGGGCGTTCTGGTTCCGGTAAATCTACCTTAGTCAAACTATTGTTGCGGTATTTTGAACCACAACAGGGACAAATTCTCATTGATGGACAAGATATTCGCACATTAGATGTAGGGAAATATCGCCGCAGATTAGCGATCGTTCACCAAGAAGTTGATATCTTCAACGGTACTGTGTTAGATAATCTCACCTATGGCAGACCAAATGCCACCTTTGAGCAGGTTCAGGAAGCCTGTAGGATAGCCAGAGTCGATGAAGTGCTACAATGCCTACCCCAAGGTTATTACACCGTTGTTGGCGAACGTGGCGTGAGATTATCTGGCGGACAAAGACAGCGCTTGGGAATTGCTAGAGCTTTGCTCGTAGAACCAGACATACTAGTGTTTGACGAAGCTACCTCCAGCTTAGATTACGAATCCGAGCGTTCCATTCAATTAGCCATGCGATCGATTCAAGGAACCCGCACCACAATCATCATCGCTCACCGCCTGAGTACAGTTCGCGAGGCCGATAAAATTGTCGTTCTCGATCGCGGAAGAATTGTAGAAGTTGGTAGCCACGAGGAACTTTTGCGCCAAGAGGGTATTTACCGCCGCTTGCATTCCTTGCAAGAAACTGGCGAACTCCTGAGTTAGCTTAAAGAAACTGGGTTTATTTACTTAACCCAGTTTTCCCAAAAAAATTTTTCTCAACCCCTTGCAGTCTGAAAAACTTGGTGCTAATGTTATAAATCGTGATGCAAAACGGGTCGGTGTCCGAGTGGTTAATGGAGACGGACTGTAAATCCGTTGGTTTGCGCCTACGCTGGTTCAAATCCAGCCCGGCCCACCACTTCACAGTTAAGAGTTATAATCGCTGAGTGATGGTAAATGTCCCAGCATTATAACTCTCAACTACAATAAAATTTAAGTTTTGCCCGTGTGGCTCAGTGGTAGAGCACACCCTTGGTAAGGGTGAGGTCACGAGTTCAATCCTCGTCACGGGCTTTTTATTTTGTCTATATAATCTACGCTAAATTAAGGGTTTCAGCCCTTACAAAATATTTAGAGATGCAAAAACTGAGTTTTTTACTCACATTTTTGGCTATGATTTGGCTATGATATCGAAATATTAGCTATTCTACTTGCATTTTTGGCTATGATTTGGCTATGATTTTGTAGAGTAAATTATATTCATAGCCATTTCTAGATTATGAATAGTACATCTAAAGCCATCAAAGGAACAGTAGGCGTTGAATCTTTTCAAGATAGATTACGTCTGAGACTGCCAAGGCAAGCCTGTCCTAGTAAAAAAAGATATTTATCACTTAATTTAGCTGATACGCCTGAAAATCGTCAGCTAGCAGAACAGAAAGCACATCAGATAGATTTAGACATTAAATCTGGCGAATTCGATGAAACATTGGCTAAGTACAAGCCACAAAGACACTTATCAATAGTCAATCCAGATGAACCCCAAATAGTCTTAACAATTTCTGAACTATGGGATAAGTATATTGAGTACAAACGCCAATCTCTTAAACCTAGAACAATCGATAAACTAGCAATACTAGAAAAACATATTAAACGCTGTCCCTATCAGAATTTAGATGAGGGTATCAAAATTAGGCTTGCATTATTACAGCAAACAACCACCTCACAAGCTAAAGATGTACTCATGTATCTTTCAGCCGCTTGTAAATGGGGAATAAAACTTGGTTTAGTCAGATTTAATCCCTTTGCAGGTATGTATAATGAACTTCCCAAGCATAAATGGCAGGATGATTCAAAACCTAATGCTTTCAGTGAAGAAGAAAAGCACAAAATAATTCAGGCTTTTAAAAATCACAAACCATCTAAAGGTATAGGATATAGTCATTATGCACCATTTGTAGAGTTTTTATTTTTGACAGGTTGCCGACCTTCAGAGGCTATTGGTCTACAATGGAAGCATCTTACAGATGATTGTTCTCGAATTACTTTTGACAGTGCATTAGTCCAAGTGGGAAATGGGGAAAGAGTGCGAGTTAATGGTTCTAAGAACAATAAAAAGCGGGTTTTTAATTGTAACGAGAGATTACAAAAACTATTATTAAACATAAAACCAGAAAATCTCGATTTTGAAGCTTTAATATTTCCATCTCCTGAAGGATTATCAATACATTATAGGAACTTTTCACGCCGAGCTTGGGATAAAATTGTAGATCCATTAATTGGTCGTAAAACAACTCCATATTCTTGTCGTGATACTTTCATATCTGAACAAATCGCCAAAGGTGTTCCTACGGCTGTAGTTGCTAAATGGTGTGATAATTCGGTAGAAATAATTGAACAAAAATATCTTGATTCTCAAGTATTAGAACAATTGAAGCCACTATAGTTAATTGTATGTTGGGTTGAATGCTGACACCCGCATCGTAGCTTCCTTATAAATTAATTGAGTAATCAGAGCAATCGTAGGTTGGGTTGAGGAACGAAACCCAACACATAAACACCTTGGTATTGTTAGATTTTACTTCTTTAAACTCAACCTACTAGCCTATTATTTTATTATTGAAAAATAACCAGGATAGATATTGTCTATCGTTATAGTCAGGAATATAAAAGCTAAACAAGCTATCTAATTCATTATGGACGAATTTTTATATGAAGCAGGTTATTTTGTATGGAAATCTAGATAAGAAGCATCCTTGGCTTGAGGGGTTTAAGGTTAGTGCGGATGGTAATCTTGAACTTAATATAAGTGGTGTTAATAGTTTTCAGATAGACAAAGAAGAACAAGCAATAACTTGGCAAGATCTTTTTTATTCAAAACTAAATGAGTTGTGTGAACCTAGAGAACTAGTAAATGCAGCTCTAGAATCAGATCATCCTATGCATATCATTGATAAATATATACCGTCTCTGTGGAACAGGCTAAAAAAATACTGTCATCCAGAGTCTCAAGCTGAACAAGATTTTTTTGATCTGTACTGCCAATTGTGCGTTCATCATATAGGAGAATACTATGACCTTCCTGCATTAATACCTCGTGTCTATATTAACTGGAGCTTTTCTAAGGAAAAAAGAAATACAAATGAGGAGCCTTATATAGTAGACTTCGTTTTTAAAAGTCCTGTATTTGGAACCAATAATCTAGTTATAGTTGAGATAGATGGGCCTTCACACTATGCAAGTTATAACTCTAATTTACGTCAATATACAGTTTGTGAAAGTACATATGCAAATCATTTAGCAAAAGATAGATGGTTAAGAAAACAAGGTTTTAAGGTTTTCCGAATAGGTAACGATGAAATCAAGCGGATTACATCTCTACCAGAAAAAGAAAGGCTTGAGCAGTTCTATTTTTTCTTTATAGAGGTATTCGGTGATATTGTATTTATTGAGGGATACCATTCATGGTAATCGGTGCGATCGCACTCGTTATTTATAGAGAAATCATTGTTCATATAGCAATTCGGGGCATGGCAGTGCCAGTGCCCCTACAATTAACTATTATCTGTACCTCACCAACTGGCAATCTGCTGTAAATTTATTTAGGCTAAGTTTGTGCCTAGTCCTCTAGCCATTATAGTTGCTAATAAAGGAATGAGAATAAAGCCAACTAATTCAGATATAATTAAGCATATTAGACGGTTAAGTTTTGCTAATTCTAACTTGGGTACTTCACCTCGTAAGAGACTTTTCAACCAACCTAAAAAAGAAACAGTGGGATAAATAGACAAACACCCCACCACGATAAAAGCTGCTACTTTGACGTAAAAAACTGGGTTGTGCAAATAGTAATCTGTACCTTTACCAAAATAAAGAACTCGCAAGATACCTGTAATCAGCACAACAATTGCCGAGATACCATAAATCGCATCGGCTATGACAATTTTCCAAGCGTCTTTTAGACTCAAATCTTTGTTTAAGGTAAATACTTCTAACACCAGCGCACCAAAACACAAGATAAAGCTTAAGTAATGCAAATACGCAACGATCGCACTTACCCACATAATATTTCTAAGTTCTACTAGGTTGCTATCTATGACTTGAAATTCCAAGCTAACACTAAGATAAGCAGCTAAAAAGTAACTATTTATTCAGACAGAATTGTCTTACTATTGCATGGAGTTGATGATGATAGCCTTTGAATCCCTTACCAATGACTAATGACTAATGACTAATATTTTTAGCGATGGACGGAAATTCGCTTACCAGGATCTTGCTTTCTTACCCAAGCCAGGAATTTCTGCATTTGTGGCTCATTGCTGAGTTTTTCTAGGGTATTCAGTTCTTTAGCCAGTAGCTTATTATCGAATAAAGCATGAATCTGGCGATGACAAGCAGAACAGATATTGACTGTTTCACCTGGTTCTTGGTGCTTGCGTTTGGTATTTTGTCGCGGAACTAGGTGATGGACGGTTAAATTCGCCATCTCTCTGTGACACAGTTCACATTGCTCTAATTTAATCTTGGACACGCGATCGCTACTAAAACTCAACCCTATCTTATAGGATAGCGATCGCTAGATACATTCAGCAGGCTATCGCACTACTTTATAGTTTATTTTCCCACGAGCGCGGCAGGGTTCGAACCTGCGGCCGATTGCTTAGAAGGCAATTGCTCTATCCACTGAGCTACGCGCCCAAAATAATAAGATGGCTCTTGCAAGAGTCATTTGTTTAATTATATCTTTTCCTTTACCAATAAGCAATTGAAAATTGCAGATTTCCCAGTAAGAAGGCTAAGATGCTAGTCGCTGGTTACTGAATGTACAGTGAAAACGAAGTAAATGGACTATTTTTTTTATATATTTTATGGTCAATGGCTAATTTGGGTATTGGAATAAATCAATACTGGGTAGTCTATTGTAGAGTAACCTCTAGCGATCGCGAGGTTTTCGTCTGCAGTATGCTAGGTAATCGCACTCTTGGCGATGCTGGTAAATCAGATTATAGATCGCATATTGAGAACGCCCCTGAGAGGAGTTATTTGCTAGTGCCATGTTTATTCTCAAACGGCAGGATGTAGAAATATCAAGCATTCAGCACCCGAAGCGGGATCAGCCAGTGCCAGTTATCCACTATCAGGGGCAAACATTTCGCTTGATTAATGTTTTTAAAGCTAGCCAAGAGGAAGAAGCTAGAGCATTGTGGAGAGAATTAACGGATCAACGAGGTAAAGCCTGTGTATTGTTGGAAGAACCAGATCGCTTTAGCGTCTGGGGCAAAATCCGTTTAGAACAGCTAAGTGATACAGGTAGTCACAGCAAAGCAGGAATTTTTACCCAAGGTAGTCTGCTGCTATTGCAAGCTGTGTATATGGACATTGAAGATTTTTTAGGTGCTAAACAAGCAACTTTATTTGAAAAAGATATTACGGAGATATTGCGACAAAAGCAACTTCCCCAAGCAAGTACGCCAGAAGCAGTAAAATTCTTGCTCAAGCAAGATCCGCTAGACATCCACAGCCTGCCCAATTGGCAAGAAAATCATGTAACTACCTTTTTACAAGAACTCCATAAGCTGGGTAAAACTTACTTTGGCAATGCTAACTTTGCTCATCCAGTAGTCGATAGGTTACAGGATATGTCAGATGAAGAGCGATCGCTATTTATCAGTTGGCTAAATCAATCTCCAATGAGTAAACTGTGGCAATAGCATAGACAAGTTAGGAAAACTGTTGCCACGGATACTTGCTCTTGGCAGCTAATTGTGCATTCTTGGCAAGAGCAATTGACTAGTTGGTTTCTAGAGAAACTCCTGCCTACAAAGTCATGCAAGTCAAATTCTGCCAAATTTTGTTTAGATAATCAAGCCTTATGGGTAGTTCTTACGAAAATTCTTACCGTTCTAAATCTATTTTCTCAACTGGGAACCTGATTTTAACTGGCATTGGCTGGGCTGTACTGGCACTGCTATACTTTTTATTGTTTAGCGCTAAAGTCCCAGGAGCAAATGGCGTAGAAAGTCGTGCCGAATGGTATTTAATTGGGACAAATGTTTTTGAAGCGTTAGCTTACCTGGGTGCCGGTATCTTATGCTTGAGGAATTGGCGTAGTCCGCAAATTGTCAGTGGTCGCAATGTTTGGCTCGCCATTGGCATAGGTATGCTGTCTTATTTCCTTGGGGGGATATTTTTCGGTTATACGGAAATAATCTTAAAAGAAGAACCGGATGTTTCTATTGGTGATGTGTTTTTTGTAGTAACCTATCTGTGTCTTGGTACAGGTATGATTTTAGCAGCAGCTCACAGGCGAATCAATCTCGAAAAATGGCAATGGCTAATTGTATTAGCTATTGGCGTATTTGGTAGTTTGTTAGCCTGGTGGATTTCGCTGCAACAGAGCAAAGAACTAGAGTTGCTAGGCACCATTTTGAATTGGTTCTACATAGTCAGCGATGTAGCGATTTTGATTATCGCCACAACTTTGCTCTTAGCCTTTTGGGGAGGAAAAGTTGCGCAATCATGGAGAATGATTGCAGCCGCAGCATTTTCGCTCTACATTGCAGATATGTGGTTTAAATATGCTCAAGGTCCCAATTATCAAAGTGGAGAGATATTAGAAGTGTTTTGGGTTTTTAGTGGAGTTTTGTTTGGTATGGGCGCTGTCTTAGAATATGAAACATCACTGAGCCGATCGCGGCGGGAGAGAGGAAGGAAAAGAGCGTAGCAAAGATTTTTGGTGTCTACCGTGAGAAAATTAACTGATTCTGACAAACAAGAAATTCTCAAGTTATATCGAGAATCTGCCGAAACCACCTCAACTTTGGCAGAACGGTATGACGTGAGTAACTCGACAATTAGCCGCTTACTGAAAAGTACTTTGCCAGAAGACGAGTACGAGTATCTCGTTTCTTTGAAACGGGCTGCGAGAACTCCTGAAGGTAGGGCACAGGTAAACTACGAGCAGTTACCACTGTTAATTCAGCAACCACCTAAACCAGAAACTCCGACAATCGACAAACCGGTTGTGGAGTCGCCTAAGGTTGAGCCAGAAAAAGTAGTAGCTGCATTAGAAGAAGACGATAGCCTAGAATCGAATCAGGCTAATAGACGGGTAAGGCGGCGTTCTTCAGCAGAAGCAAAAGAAAAGCAACCCGTCGCACAACAGCTAGAAATTATTCCCAAAAAGCCGCCGGAAGTTCCTAGCGCTCCCAGTCCGAAACTGCCAGAAATCGTCAGTCTGCCTACTCCTAAAGTAACAGAAGTTCCTAACCTGCCGATTCCTAAGCGGGCAGAAGCGAGCAATATTTCTAGCCGCATCTTAGATGATGAACCGCCACAAGCTAACGTTTTAGCGCAAATGCTAGGCGAAGACTTGTTGGATGAATCTGAGGATTTGGAAGATTTAGAGGACGATTTAGACGAAGACGATGATTTCTATGATGAGGATGAGGACGATGACTATGAGGAAGCAAGACCTTTAGTCACCAGACGCAGACCAGGGGAAGCACCAGTACAGGTGTTACCATTGTCCTCAGCGCAGTTGCCGAAAACTTGCTATTTGGTGATTGATAGATCCTCAGAATTAATTACCAGACCACTGAGAGACTTTGGCGATTTAGGTCAAATTCCGAACCTAGAAACTCAGCAAAGAACTTTACCAGTGTTCGATAACCATCGCGTTGCCAAGCGTTTTTCTACCAAGCGCGATCGCGTGATTAAAGTGCCAGATAGTAAAATGCTACACAAGGCGCGTACTCATCTGCAAGCTAAAGGCATCACGCGGCTATTGATTGATGGTCAGGTATATTCCTTATCTCCGGTTTAGTTATGGAAATACCTGCTGGCTACGGTGTGGTATTAGCGACAGCCGCCAATGTCCAAGAGGCACAAGCCATCGCTAATGCCCTGGTGGAAGCTAAACTCGCTGCTTGTGTGAGTCTATTGCCAATCCACTCGATTTACACCTGGCAAGGGAAAATACACACAGAAGATGAATGGCAGTTACTCATTAAAGCTGATTTGGCACAATTTTCTACCTTGGAAGCCAAAATTCGCGAACTGCACTCCTACGAGTTGTCGGAAATTATCGCTTTACCCATTATTGCGGGTTCTCAACCTTACCTGCAATGGATTGCGGAACAAATCAAGGGCGATTCCTAGACGATTCAACATAAATAACCCCATCTTTTGAAGTTTCTCGGAGATGGGGTTATTTATTGGGGAATTTTTTTGTATGGCTGTTGACGGTTGACGCTTGACGGTTGACGCTTGACGGGGGAGCATCCCAATTTTGACGCAATACCCTAGAAGGGTATTGCTATACCAACAAAGCCTGCCTTCTTTTGCTAAAAGTTTGATAGCCTGCGAAGGCAGGCTTCGTATTTCTAGCCCCACCCTTATAGGGTGAGGGCGTTTTTGCACATTTGGGATGCTCCCGTTGACGGTGGACTATTGACGGTTGACTATTGACTATAAACAGCCGCCGCAAACCGATTTGCTAAGTTAATAATGTCTTGTTTGCGGGCGATTTGGTTAACCCATGCTTGGGGTATGTTCTCTATACCGTAGTAAATTCCTGCTAAACCGCCAGTTACCGCCGCAGTGGTATCTGTATCGCCACCTAAGTTAACAGCAGTTAACACAGCTTGAGAATAAGATGAACTATTTAACAAACACCATAATGCTGCTTCTAGGGTATCGATGACATAGCCGCCAGAATTAATCTCTTCTACGGGCAGTTTATGGATTTCACCAGTATAGATGCGGGCAAAATGGGGTTTTTCTAGTAAATACTCTCGTACAGAATAAATAGCTTGAATTTTCTCTAAACTTTGTAAATAAGCTGTTTGCAGGTCAGCCCCTTCTAACAGGGCAACGGCGATTGTAATGTAAATACCACAAGCCATGCGCGATCGCGCATGAGCATGGGTAATGGCTGAAACATCATGTACCCGCGAAATTAATTCGTTATAGGTCAAGATTTTGTGGCAATAAGCCATTGGCAGGATTCTCATCAATGAACCATTACCATTGGTGTTTTCGATTTTTCCCCCGGCTTCCCGGGGCAAAATACCCTGTTTCAGACGCATAATTGCGGCATGGGTGGTATTGCCAATATCAAATAGCTGACCTCTAGGAGTCCAATAGGCGGCTTTATACCAGCGCCAGAAGGAATTAGCTATAGCATCTAAGGAATACCCTCTACAAAGACTTTCTGCCAAGCAAAACGTCAAAGAACTGTCATCTGACCAAGTTCCTGGTGGCTGATTCCATGTGCCATAACCTAACATCTTTGTGACTGGAGATTGAACTCGTTCGGCGCGGCTGGTAAACTCCACCGGCACACCCAACGCATCACCGACACATAAACCCATCAATCCAGATAACGTTTTTGTAGCGGCTAGCATTATTCAATCTCCATAAAAGTCTCTAAAACTTAACTTTATAGATTCCCTCTAGAGCTTGTTGCAATAGCTGTTACAACCTCATATTTAGCAATCCTATTTTATATGCAAAAAAAAGGGACAAGGGAGAAGGGAAGGAGGACAAGGAAGACAAATGACAATTGTAGAGACGCGATTCATCGCGTCTAATAATCTTCAATGCACCGCTCTACTTAATTATTAATATTTATTGTGCCAGTTATGAAAGCGTCTACTTTTTAGTAAAAACTCCCGGATATTCTGCAAAAAGCTTGTAATTATAGCGCCGCTATTATCAGTTCAGATTAATACAGGGCTGGAAACGTACCAGCATCAATAGAGACAGAAATTTAGTAGAAATTGAAAAAATCTTGGAACCTTTTTTATTAGATTGCGACTTTTAATTTAACAGCAAAAAAACAATATTTGGTGCGAATTATGAAAGGTTTAATTAAGTCGGCTTTGACAATTTCTGCGTTGTCTTCTGTAGTAATTGCTCCTCTTTTAATGAATGCAGGGCAAGCTTCTGCACAAACACAAAAAGGTACTGATGCTAGCTATATTGGTGCTGGTGTTGCAGGTGGTGTAACTAATGGCGGACAACCTGGTCAAGATGCTCAATTTGCTGGTAACGTTACAGGCCGTTTAAAATTAGGCCCTACTCCCTTTTCTGCACGGACTCAAATCTTATTTACCGATCAGACAACTGCAATTATTCCTCAAGTTTCTATAGACGCACCAATTGCTAAAGGAACTAATGTTTACTTAGCTGGTGGTTATTCTTTTGTGGAAACTGATGGTAAACAAACTCCTCTAGGCGATCGCGATGGTGTAGCTCTGACTGCTGGTGTAGAATCTGAAGTTGCGAAAAACTTCATGCTCTACGGTAACACCACACTAGGTATGAAGACTTACCAAAATAGCCCAGCTTCGGCCGTCAGCATTCAAGGTGGTGTAGGTTATCGGTTTAGATAGGGCATGGGGCATCCCTTCGGCTTCGCTCAGGGCGGGTGGGCATGGGGCATGGGGGAGGCAGTGCGTTGCGGGGGTTCCCCCCGTTGTAGCAACTGCCGTCATGGGATAATTTTCTTTATGCCTCAGTCTGGAAAGATTTACCCAGGGATTGAAGTATTTTATAGGTTTGCAAAAAGGTGTCAGATTAGCTAGTTGAGGGAGTTGTTTGTTCTAAAGTTCCCGATCTGAAAGTTTGGCACAACCAGATATACTGGTATGCTGGTTTTGTTAAGTGTTGCGTCACTAACAAGACCAGCTTTTTGTCATGTTAGAATAAAATATTCCTCATAATTCCGACCGGATATCCGGGGATCACCTGGCCGAATAGGTGCTTTCAAATTTGCAGCTTCGGCGTCTACTGATGCCTTATTAAGAACAGTCTACAACTCTAATGGTTAAATCTCCTCCTTCCCCGATTGCTAGCCGTAAGCCTTCCAAAGTAGAAGGAATCAAGGAAAACAGTAATTTTTTGCGTGAACCTGTAGCCACTGAAGTACTTCAGGATACAACTCACTTTAGCGAAAATGCAGTGCAGTTGCTGAAGTTTCACGGGTCTTATCAACAAGATAACCGTGATAATCGCGTCAAGGGGCAGGAGAAAGATTACCAGTTTATGCTGCGGACAAAAAATCCGGGTGGTTTAGTACCGCCGCAGCTATATCTAGTTTTAGATAAGCTGTCTGATGAATATGGTAACCATACTTTGCGAGCCACTACCCGCCAAGGGTTTCAGTTACATGGGATTTTAAAGAAAAATCTCAAAACTGCGATCGCTTCTATCGTCAACAATCTCGGTTCTACCTTGGGTGCTTGTGGCGATGTTAACCGCAACGTCATGGCTCCCCCCGTACCTTTTAAAAATCGCCCAGAATATCAGTATGCTTGGGAATATGCCCAAAATATTGCTGATTTGTTGTCGCCCCAAACCGGTGCTTATTACGAAATTTGGCTAGATGGCGAAAAGGTAATTAGCGCGGAAGAAAGCCCAGAGGTAAAAGCAGCCAGACAAAGCGATACTAACGGGACATTAATCAATAATTCCGAAGAACCTATCTATGGTACTTACTATATGCCGCGCAAGTTTAAAGCTTGTGTAACAGTGCCAGGGGATAATTCTATTGATTTATATTCTCAAGACCTAACTTTGGTCGTTATTACCGATAAAAAAGGCAAATTAGAAGGTTTTAACGTATTTGCTGGTGGTGGTTTAGGGCGGACACATAACAAAGAAGAAACCTTCGCTAGACTAGCCGATCCGATTGGCTATGTCGCCAAAGCGGATGTTTACGACATCGTCAAAGCTATTGTCGCTACCCAGCGAGATTATGGCGATCGCACTGACCGCCGCCACGCTCGATTAAAATATTTACTGCACGATTGGGGTGTAGAGAAGTTCCGCGCCAAAGTTGAAGAATATTTTGGCAAAGCGATCGCTCCTTTCAAAGAATTGCCAGAATTTAAATATCATGACTTTTTGGGCTGGAACGAACAAGGCGATGGCAAGCTATTCTTAGGCATTTCCATTGATAACGGTCGGGTAAAAGATGAAGGTGCGTTTCAACTGAAAACCGCCTTAAGGGAAATTGTAGAGCAATTTAACTTACCTATCCGCCTCACAGCCCACCAAAACTTGATTTTCTACGAAATTGCACCAGCAGATAAAGCCGCAATTCAAGCAATTCTTGACCGTTGTGGCGTTATCTCCGACCCTAGTAAAATAGACCGCTTAGAAAGGTTAGCAATGGCTTGTCCAGCTTTACCTACCTGCGGTTTAGCCATCACCGAGTCGGAAAGAGCAATTCCCGGTATTTTAGACCGGATTAGCACAATTCTCGATAAAGTTGGTTTACAAAATGAGCAATTTGTGGTAAGGATGACAGGCTGTCCTAATGGCTGCGCTCGTCCTTACATGGCGGAACTAGCTTTTGTGGGAAGCGCCCCAGAAAGTTATCAAGTATGGTTAGGCGGTTCGCCTCATCAGACGCGGTTAGCCCAGCCTTACATGGAACGGCTACACCACAACGATTTAGAAACCCAACTAGAGCCGATTTTCGTTTACTTTAAGCAGGCGAAAAACGCCGAAGAAAGCTTTGGTGATTTTTGCGATCGCGTCGGTTTTGATGCTATCCGCGAGTTTGCAGCTAATTACACAGTACAATCCGTGGCAAATTCAGATATTACAGACGATAGCGACGGTTTAGTCGAAGCAATAGCCGATTCACGAACCGCAGACAGCGAAGGACAAGAAGTAGCAATTGAAAATACTACCATTGCTACTTATAAGACTCGCCGCCGTGTCAGCTTGCAACATGAGGTATACAATAAGCTCAAAGACGCTGCCAGCAGCCAAGGTAGACCAATGACCGAATTGGTACATGAGGCGCTAGAAGCTTATTTCCAGAATCTGGAGAAATAGGGGCTAGGGAAGAGAAATTTTCCGAGCAACTTAAGACCAATTCTCTGTACACTTGCACTTAATAATTACTTCTGTAGGACTTACGCACAAACTACGGAGGAATCGAACCGCGTTCGACGAAGTCGTTCCCGCAGGGTAGACACGAAGGACACGAAGAAATAAGAGTTTCAAAGGTATTTTGCGTAAGTCCTGTTCTGTTCTCTTGGCGTTCTTGGCGTTCTTGGCGGTTCATTCAATAAATATTAAGTGCATCATAGCGAATTAGTCTAAACAAATTAACTACTGATAAACGTCGATTATATAAAATATCGGCGTTTATTTTTATTTCTGGAAAAATTCTCTCTCATACCAAACTGCAATCTAAAACGTAACATTGAAACCCTCACAAGGGCGGGGAAACCCCGCCCCTACGGGGGTTCGTAAAAATTACGAATTACGAATTACGAATTACGAATTATAAACATGTCTCAACTGCAACGAATAGCGATCGCACCTTCTCAACTCCAACAAGGACAAATAGCACTCACCAAAGAGCAACAACACTATCTAACAAGGGTATTGCGCTTGCGTGAAGGCGATCGCTTTATTGCAATGGATGGTAAGGGTAAATGGTGGTTAACCCAGCTAGCAGGGGAACAAGGACAGGTTTTAGAACCTTTGGTAGTGGAAACTGAGTTACCTGTAGCCGTTACCCTACTGATAGCTTTACCTAAAGGTAATGGGTTTGATGAAGTAGTCCGGTGTTGTACGGAGTTAGGAGTTACAACTATTGCCCCGGTTTTGAGCGATCGCACTTTATTGCAACCCAGTCCGCAAAAACTCGAACGCTGGCGGCGGATTGCGGCGGAAGCTGCGGAACAGTCAGAGCGGGCGTTTGTACCGACAATTTTAGAACCTGTGGCTTTTAGCAGTAGTTTAAAATTAACAAGTAGCCACAAATATATCTGTGAAGCCCGTGGTAATTTTCCGCACCTTAATAATTGCTTATCGCAACAAATTGACAAAGAAATTATTATCGCCACAGGCCCGGAAGGTGGATGGACGCAGCTAGAAGTTGATAATGCGATCGCATCTGGATTTCAAGCAGTATCTTTAGGGCGGCGGATTTTGCGATCTGTCACAGCGCCAATAGTGGCTTTATCACTAGTTTCCGCAGCCTGTGAAGTATAAAGGATGTATATCTCACGCCAAGCCGCGACGAGACATTATTCCAGTGTGGGTGTAAACAAAGTGATGATTGAACAAGTTGCCGCAGCTTTTGAGCGTAAAGATTATCACACTGCTGCTAAATTACTCAAAACCTTGTTAGATGAATCACCCGATAATCCTTGGGTGCAATTTTATCTAGCAAGGCTGCATGAAGTATCAAAAAAGTATAAGAATGCAGAAAAAGTTTACCGAAACTTACTGCAAAGTACAACAAATACCAAAATTTTGACACTAGCGCGTCAAGGTTTGCAGCGATTGCAAGAAATTGAGCAAGAAGCTAGACAAAGAGCTATTATTGAGGCGACAACAGACCCTAGCAATACAGAATTAGGTGTGCTGGTATTAGAACCTCTCAATAATGAATTAAAAACTCAATTAGCGCCTAAATTTGCTCAGATATTCCAAATTGATAATTATACTGCAAGGCTAACTTTACCCAGTCGTGGCTGGAAGTTATATCGCACTGGACAAATCGGAGAACTGAAGTTTTACGGTACGCAATTACAACAAGCTGGTATTCCCTGCTTTTGGGCAAAAATAGCAGCGATTGGGCAAATTCGTGTATTTCAGGCGAATTATTTTTTTGAGGCTGGTGCGAATACTACTGTTGTTTGTCGCAACCCCGCAAATCAACTCGGTTCTTTAACCTTTAAATGGTCAGAAGTGAAAGCAAGGGTAGTCGGACTATTACCTATTTTTGAGCAAGTTGTGGATGTTGATGCCCGTTACCAAATAGAACGCAAAACTAAAACCCAAGACTATGCACAGTTTTGTGATTTACATCTACCTGGTAGGGGTTGTATTTTGCGACTGGCTGATAAAAGCTATGAATTTCAAAAAGGCTTAGAGATTGCACCTCAAGCTAGCCAAAATACTATGAGAATTAACTGGAATTTGTTACTAGAATGGCTTGACCAACAACTACCACAAATCAAGGTTTGGTCAGATTTTACACCTTTTGCGGAAACTATCTTAGACCATACAGAAATGCTGGGTAATATCCAGTCTCACATTCACCTGTTCCGTAGGGAGAAGACTAACTGGGACCCAGCATTTCATTTATATAGTGGACTCGTATTTTCTCATCTTAACCAGAATCGAGATGAGGATAATTAGCGAGCCAAGCAAATCAATTTATTTAGAAGTTTTAACTTGAAGTGCAAGATCCAAGTAAGAACTCATATTAGCTCCAGGACGGCGACGACCGTTAGTGCTACCAGATGTTGCAGCAACATACTTGGGTGCAAAGGTGGTTTCTTTGGGTTCTTCTTTAACTACTTTAGCAGCAGCCGCTTTTTCATTCTTACCTGGTTCAATTTTCAAACCTTGCGCAGTTTGAACTAGTTGTACATCAGCTGGTTTTGCTTCCTTGGCTGATTTTTTCTTCGCAGCAGCTTTTGTACCGTTTAGGGATTCTGCTTTTGGTGCTGCGGCTGTAACTGTTTCTGCTACCTTCTTAGTATTGTCTACTACTGTTTCTGCTGCTTTCTTGACTGTGTCTTTAGCTTCATCTAGTTCCAAGTAGTAGCCGTTGCTTTTCTTATTTTTTCCTGGTAAGAGTCCAGTCAGGAAACTGACAATGCCCGAAATCAACTTTTTGATAAAATCCATTACAATTGCTCCTGCCTTTATAATTGGGAATTTCTACCGTAATTATTAAAAATTACGACATTATTTTACATTTTTTTACTTTGCGTCATCTGAGCGATCGATGACAACCTATATAAGGTTTTTACTTAATCAACATTGTAGTAATAATACAGCGCAAGCGTTTTCGCCTGATTTGCGATCGCGCTCATAACCTGAATACAATGCATACACTAAGAATTAATTATTAAATTTTACGGTAACTGAGAGCAAGATTCTGATAGGTGGCTTAACAAAAATTAACAATTATTTATTTGTGTAATTATGAATTTCCACTAAGTACAGTTGTTGTCTTTTAACCAGTAAAGAGACTGTCATAGATAATTTTTCAGCAGCAATCAGGCTCGGTTAAATTTTGTACAGGAGAAATCAAGCACAAATATGGTAACGAACAATCAAAATCAGCAACGAAATCCCGTGTTGTTAGTACATGGTATTGATGATACGGGAGCAGTTTTCTACCGAATGGGCAAGTATTTAAAAGAACAAGGTTGGTCTGTATATGCTTTAGATTTAGTGCCGAATAACGGTGCTAAAGGTTTAGATGAGTTAGCAAAGCAGGTAAGGGATTATGTAGACAGAGAATTTTCACCAGAACAACCACTGGATGTAGTTGGTTTCAGTATGGGCGGAATTGTCAGTCGTTACTATATCCAGAGGTTGGCAGGAATTAAGCGCGTACAGAGGTTTATCACCATTTCTTCGCCCCATCAAGGTACTGTAATTGCTTATGGCTCAATGCGGCCTGGTTGCGTGCAAATGCGTCCTAAAAGTGCTTTTCTGCAAGATTTAAATTCTGATGTGGCGATGTTGCAGGAGATAAACTTTACATCAATCTGGACTCCCTATGATTTGATGATTGTCCCCGCTAAGAGTTCTCAATTACCCGTAGGTAACGAGGTAATATTGCCAGTGGCTTTACACCCTTGGATGCTGTCAGATTCCCGGTGTTTGGCAGTAGTAGCAGAGACATTAAGCCAGCCGATTAAGTCCTATCCCCAATTTGCGAATACTCAGCACCGCCAAAAATCGCCTCTGGGTGACGGTAATATTTAAATTCCATTATGTTATAAAACGGATCTTCTAAAAAGAAAGTGCGATGCTCTAAAGGCATACCCACAAAGCGGTTCTTCGGTTCTTCCCGAAAAGGTAGTTGGTGCTGTTGTGCCCTTTCTAGTAACTCTTGCCAATCTTGTTCGGCAGTAAACACTAGGCCAAAATGTCTGGGATAAATACCGCGCTGGGGTGTCAAAGGTTCCTTAGTGGTATGAGCTACTAACTGATGACCGTATAAATTAAGTATTAAAGCATGGGGATTTTCTCTTCCGGGAATACAGCCCAAACCATCTACATAATATGCTTTGGTTTGAGCAATGTTGCTGACTGGGAAAGCAAGATGAAATAAAGTTGCGCTCATAGTTTTCGCCTAGAACACTAGTACTGATTATTGCTATCTATCTTAAAGGAGCTAGGGGCTAGGGGCTAGGGAAGGGGACAAGGGAGACAAGGGAGACAAAGAATTTTAGATTTTAGATTTGCGATTTTGGATTCCAATCTAAAATTTAAAATCCAAAATCCAAAATTGTTTCAATGCCCAATGCCCCATGCCCCATGCCCAATATGAACTTTATCCGGAAAGACAAGAGAATATCTGTAATTGTTGGATTATGGGGTGGAGAGGATCAAGCAGTAAAGCGCGAATTTCGCTATTCTGTTGATCATCAGTCCACACTAAATGAGATGTATTACTGATGCTCTCTTTCTTTGATTCTGCAAATCCTTGGTTGGTGGGAGTCGGATTAAACGCAATACTTTTGGGTTTAGTTTGGATTGCTCCTAAAAAGCTGCTCACTCCTGCGGGAATCTTCCATGCTTGGGTTTTGGGTGTGATTATTTGGGGAACATTGGGTTGGGAAGGGTATCTGGTAGTCGGATTCTATTTTTTAGTGGGTTCTGGTGTGACGCGGATAGGTATAGCGCAAAAAGAAGCCGAAGGAATTGCGGAAAAGCGTTCTGGCGCAAGGGGCCCGGAAAATGTCTGGGGTTCGGCGTTGGTTGCGGCGCTTTGTGCTTTGGGAATTGGTGCTTTAAATGCTGGATTATTTGCTGCTGTTCCTCAGTCTGTAGTCCCTAGTCTCCAGTCTCTACTGGTTTTGGGCTATGTGGCGAGTTTTAGTACCAAACTTTCTGACACTTGTGCTAGTGAGGTGGGTAAGGCTTACGGTAAACGAACTTTTTTGATTACCACTATGCAACCTGTACCTCGCGGAACAGAAGGCGCTGTCAGTTTAGAGGGGACTTTAGCCGGGGTGGTGGCTTCAATTGCGATCGCAATTCTCGGTTGGGGAGTCGGCTTGATATCTTTGTTAGGCGTAGTTTGGTGTGCGATCGCAGCTTTGATTGCCACTAGCTTAGAAAGTGTCATTGGTGCTACCCTGCAATCTCGATATACCTGGCTCACTAATGAATTAGTGAATGTTCTCAATACATTCATCGGTGCGATCGCGGCTATGTTAATTGCCTACATCTGGGGCTTATTTATTGCTTAATTAATTAGGCGCACAATTTAAATCAATTTTTAAGGGTGTTATTTATCGTCAGTCTTTAGCCATTTTTTATGGTTACAGATAATTTGGCATTTTTATGTAAATGTCAAATAATTCTCTTGCATCTAGTTAAATTTCTAGAGATACAAATAACTTCAATATTTTAGGACTTACGCAGTGTCAGATATTTTTCATGCTTTTTGTCAATGGTCAATAGTCCATAGTCCAAAAACCTGAATTTTGACCATTGACTTTTGACTTTTGACCACCCTTGTGAGGGTTTTTGTGTTCGGTGCGTAAGTCCTATATTTTTCTCTAGCTAAAGACTGATTTAGGTATTTATGCCAACGCAAACTAATTTACTAATTTGTTTTATAGAGATTTTGGTATGCAATATAACCAATGAAATTAGATAATCTCTATATTATTACAGTTGAAATTCGATAAAACACTGATTATTTTTATTCGTAATAATTTTATGGAACCTTTATCATTTTTAACTGTAAACGAACAACCAATTTCTCTAGAACAAGCAGTAAAATATCTCCAAGCATCGGGTAAGTTGACTCAGTTTATTGGAGAAATTATTCGTCAGTACATAATTGACCAAGAAATCAACATCAGAGATGATATTGAGATCAGTTCTGCTTTAACAGAACAAGCAATTATTGATTTTCGCCTAAAAAATCAACTTACAGATCCGCAAAGTTTTCAAGAATGGTTAAAGAAAAATGGCACGGATTACCAAACATTTCATTCATCAATTGCTTTTAATTTCAAATTAGAAAAATTGAGAGCGCTAGTTACTGAGCCTAAACTACCAGAATATTTTATTGAACGTAAAATATATTTAGACAGGGTAGTAATTTCGAGAATATTTGTGGATAATCGCGAAATGAGCGAGGAATTACATACCCAAATTGAAGAAGGAGGTAGCTTTGAACAACTAGCCAAAGAATATTCATTAACAGAGGATCGCATTGTTAATGGCATGATGGGAGCGATTAGTCGCGGCACATTACCAGATATCGTCAGAGCCGCTATTGATGCAGCAAATCCCGGAGAATTGATCGGGCCTATAGAAATTGAAGGACGTTATGGTTTGTTTCGAGTAGAACAATTTTTGCCAGCCTCTTTAGAAGATACTCAACTAAAGCAAACACTACAAAATGAGTTGTTTGAAAAATGGCTAGCAGAAAAAATTCAAAAGCTGACAGTCAAGTTACAAGTGAAATAAAAACTCTGGATAATCACTCTCTAAAAATTAACGTGCTAGCTTCTGTACCGTGGAATCAACCGCCGCTATGCTGGCTAACTTCTGAACAACAATCCCGATTACAAAATCAATCAGAAATTCGTCGGTATCGCCTGGGAGAAAAAATTTGGTCAAACGCCATTGGAGGTTACCAGTTTTTTATTGTCACTGGTAAAGTTCGCTTGCGCGAAGAAGAAATTGGTAAGCCATTAGCAGCTTTACAACCAGGAGACTGGTTTGGTGATTTACAAAAATTATCTGTAGAATGTAAAGCTGTTGCTGCTAGTAAAGAAGTCATAGTAGTTTGCTGGGAAACTACACTTTGGGCGGAAGTTTTAACGCCAGAAATGGCGGGGTTTTTTGAAGCACAAGGGGCGCTCACTTCGACTTCGCTCAGTGAGCAGGGACAGGGGGGACAAGGGGGACAAGGAGGACAGGGAGGAATAGATAATTCCCTAGCCCCTAGCCCCCAGCCCCTAGCCCCTAACTCTCAGCCCCATGCCCCATGCCCCATGCCCCATGCCCCAAGTTATAACTATCCGTTTGTGGCGAGTGGGAATACAGCCGCAGCTTGTTTAACGATGGTGGCGCAGCATTTGGATAATGCTGTGAAGTTGGAATGGGTACAACGCCAACTGAGGGGACAACGCCCCAAAAATGTTGTGGAAGCAGGAGAAAAGTTAGGCTTATTGTTGCAGCGTTTGCAAATTGATTGGGGTGATTTGCGCTCGTTGTCATTTCCGGCTTTAATGCAGTGGTATGCTGACGGGCAAGAAAGTCCTACTTGGGTGGTAGTCTATGGGATGAAAGGCGATCGCTTAATTATCGCTAATCCTTTAAATAGCGATCGCACTTGTGAAAATCTCCCTCAATCTGTGGTAGAAGCCGCTTGGGATGGGAAAATTTGGACGGTTGAACTCATTTCCCAGCAAGAAAAATTTAACCTGAGTTGGTTTACTCCCGCAGTTTGGAAATATCGGCGATTATTAGGCGAGGTTTTGCTAGCTTCCTTGACATTGCAATTTTTGGGGTTATCTACACCGCTAATTACCCAAGTTGTGATTGATAAAGTCATGGTGCAAGAGAGTTTACCAACTCTCGATGTCATGGCGATCGCACTTTTATTAGTAGCGATATTTGAAGCTGTACTCGGCATACTGCGGTTATTTATCTTCACCCATACAGCCCGACGTTTAGATTTAAGTTTATCAGCGCAGTTATTTCGCCACTTAATGCGCTTACCCTTAGCTTATTTTGAATCGCGGCGCGTCGGGGATACAGTAGCCAGAGTCCAAGAACTCGAACAAATCCGCCAATTTCTGACAGGTACAGCCTTAACGGTGATATTGGATAGCGTCTTTGCTGTGGTGTATTTAGCATTGATGTTTTATTACAATATCCCCTTGACATTTGTGGCTTTAGCAGTATTGCCATTATTTGCCACATTAACCATCGTCGCGACACCAATTTTGCGGGGTTGGCTGAACGAAACCTTTAACCGCAGCGCCGATAGTCAATCCTTTTTAGTAGAGACAGTTACCGGCATACATTCAGTTAAAGCCCACGCCGCCGAACCAGCAGCGCGCGATCGCTGGGAAGGTTTATTTGCACGCTTTATTCGCACCAGTTTTAAAGCCTCAACTACCTCCAACATCAGCAGCAATTTAGGTGACTTTCTCACCAACCTTTCTACCTTATTAATTCTCTGGTTTGGGGCGAAATTAGTCATTGACCAAAAACTGACAATTGGTCAATTAATCGCTTTTCAAATGTTATCAGGAAGAGTCACCGGGCCGCTATTGCGCTTAGTACAGTTATGGCAGAATTTGCAACAAGTTCTTCTATCTGTAGATAGAATTGGTGATATTCTTAACGTTGCACCCGAAGCCGAATCTGGAACCGGATTAGTATTACCAACTCTCAACGGACAAATTGCTTTTGAGCAAGTATTTTTCCGTTATCAATCCAGTACAGAACCAGTATTAAGGGGCATTTCTTTTAACGTTGAACCAGGACAATTTGTCGGGATTGTCGGGCGCAGTGGTTCTGGTAAAAGTACCCTTTCAAAATTATTGCAACGCCTTTATCAAATTGAATCAGGACGCATTTTAATTGATGGTTTTGATATCAAAAGTGCCGATTTAGCTTCACTGCGGCAACAAATTGGTGTAGTTTTGCAAGAAGACTTTTTATTCAACGGTTCCATCTTAGAAAATATCACCCTTGGCAACCCCGATATTACCGCCGAACAAGTAGTAGAAGCAGCGAGACTAGCCGTAGCCCATGATTTTATCAGTCAATTACCCTACGGTTACGAAACCAACGTTGGCGAAAGAGGTACAGCTTTATCAGGGGGACAGAGACAACGGATAGCCTTAGCGCGGTTGTTCCTTTCCTCAGCACCGATTTTAATCCTAGATGAAGCCACCAGCGCCTTAGATAGCGAAACCGAACAACAAGTACTGCAAAACCTGCAAACAATTTCCGCCAACCGCACCGTGTTTCTCATCGCCCATCGATTCGCCCCCCTCAAACGTGCGGATTTAATTTTGGTGATGGAACAGGGAGTAATTGCCGAACGCGGTACCCATGTGCAATTGTTACAGCAAAAGGGCTTGTATTGGTCACTTTATCAACGCCAACAAGCGAATATTTAGCATCACCAGAATCGAATTGTTGGTAGTAGGGGCACGGCACCAGTAATATTATTGTCTGTACCAAAAGATTATGGATGCCGTGCCCCTACAGTTATAATGCTATGTTTGCTGCTATATCGCCTGAACAATTCCCCAGAGCGATCGCTTATTACTAATTTAAAAAACAATGGCACAAATGGTAGGGGCATGGCAGTGCCATGCCCTCTAAAATATATTGATGTGCCAATCAAAATTAAGAAATTATAGCTGTATAAAACTGAATTATCATGCCTTGTAACCTTCTGCCTTCATCAACTTTCTGCGGCACAATAGTTACAACAGCCCTGATTTAATTAAAGAAATGCCTTCTAAACAAACCGCTAGTAATAACACTATTAAAGGGTGTGACTGGCCGATTGAACAATTACCGGGATTGAGTCTAGAAGAACAATCTCAATTGCAAAGCTGGGGAATTACCACCACAGGATTATTAGTCAAGCAAGGGAAAACCCCAGAAGCAAAGTTAGCGTTAGCGAATAAATTACAAGTTCACCTGCAATATGTAAATAAATGGGTAGCTTTGGCTGATTTGGCGAGAATTCCCACGGTGGGAACGCAATATTGTGGTTTATTGTTACATGCGGGTATTGGTTCTGTAGCCCAATTAGCACAGGTTCCCGCACACCGATTACACCAACAAATTCTCCGCTTACAAGTAGCCACAATGCAACGGCGAGATTTGTGTCCTGCTATCGAGTTAGTACAGCAGTGGAGTTACCAAGCGCGACAAATTAGTTAAAAGGGCATTGGGCATTGGGCATTGGGCATTGGGCATTGGGCATTGGGCATTGGGCATTGGGAAAATAGAATTCTGAATTTTGAATTTTGAATTTTGAATTATTTGTCCTCCTTCCCTTCTCCTCATTTAGTCCCTTATTCTTTGGCGAGTACGCCGTTGAGAAAAATATCCGCGAGTCCTTCAGCCATTTGCTGCATTTCTTGGGGAGAGGCGTTTGGTTCCATGAGGGTATTGTTGGAAAAGCCGGCGATCGCAAACATTCCCAAGAATACCTTAGCCACTAATTTGGCATCGGTTTGGCGATAAATGCCTTTATCCATCGCCGTTTGAAAGAAAGCTTCAGCTACATCGGTCATTTTTTCAATCACATCCGATTGAATGCGATCGCGTAAATCTGGATGAAACTGCACTTCCATAAAGCAAACTTTCATTAAATCGACATTTTTGTGCAAATTCCACATCCGGCGGCGCATTACCTGGGCTACTGCTTTATAACTGCCCATTTCGCTTAATTCTGTCAGCAAATCTGTGAGAATATCTACCCAGCCACTAGTCGCCACCTCTACCAAAATTGCCTTTTTATTGGGAAAATGACGAAACAAAGTACCCTCGGCTACACCAGCGGCCTGTGCTAAGTCGCGGGTAGTGGTACCATCAAAACCTTGGGAGGCAAACAATTTTTGTGCCGCTTGTAAAATGCGGGTACGTGTCTGTGCCTCTGAGGGAGGAGAAGAATTAAAAACTCGCATAGTATTTATTGGGAGATATCCGGAACAAGACTTGTAGCATTATTGTCTAACAGCGAATCCAAAAAGCACAGAAAGCTTAATACAAGATTAACGCTCTGTCTCTCCCTTAACCTGCCTCTAAGGTATTAAACAATTCGTAGTTGTAATTCATAATTCGTAATCATGTTTCGTGACCAAGATTTAACCATCAATCAAGCTGAAGCTTTGCATTTATCTGACTTCTACCTCAGAAACATAAACACAAAACAAGTCGTTTATATAAATGAGCTATCAATCTCTATTGAATTACGAATTACGAATGAGTAATTACGAATTAATATGAAACTTTACTGAATTTTTCGCTTATGAATCAGCCCAATTGCGGGAGAGCAATTTTCAATTTTTCCCAAAGATTATCCGTAATGTTTTACCGGATGTTTGTGACTTTGCTAACTCTGGTATTTTTGTGGAGTAGTTTACTTCCAGAGGTGGCGCTAGCTCAAACTACAGCACCTCCAGCGCCAACTAGCAAAACTCCAACTTCGATTCAACCGTATCTAGATCGCGTCATTAAGCAGTTGACGGAGTTTCGCCTAGATAATGGTTTGAAGTTCATTGTTTTAGAACGTCATCAAGCGCCAGTTGTGTCTTTTTTAACTTACGCTGATGTTGGCGGTGTGGATGAGCCAGATGGAAAAACTGGTGTAGCTCACTTTCTAGAACATTTGGCTTTTAAAGGTACAAAGCGCATTGGTACAAAAGACTACAACGCCGAAAAACCCTTATTAGACCGACTCGAACAGTTAGATACGCAAATTAGAGCCGCCAAAGCAGCAGGTAAAACAGAGGAACTGGCGAAGCTACAAGCCGAGTTTAATCGGGTGGAGTTGCAAGCAACCAAACTCGGTAAGCAAAATGAAATGGGGCGAATTGTCGAACAAGCTGGAGGTGTGGGGTTAAATGCCAATACTTCTACGGAGGCGACTCGTTATTTTTATAGCTTCCCGGCGAATAAGTTGGAATTGTGGATGTCTTTAGAATCAGAGCGATTTCTCGAACCTGTACTCAGCCGAGATTTTTATAAAGAGAAAGAGGTGATTCTAGAAGAACGGCGTTTACGGGTAGAAAATTCCCCCATTGGCTTAATGATCGAAAAATTTATCGATGCAGCCTATAAAGTTCATCCCTACAGACGACCGGTGATTGGTTATGACCAGGATATCCGCAATTTGACACCGGATGATGTGCAAAAGTTTTTTGACAATTATTATGTACCGAGTAATTTAGCGATCGCAATTGTGGGTGATGTTAACCCCAATGAAGTCAAAAGACTAGCGCAAATCTACTTTGGACGTTTCCCCGCCAAAACAAAAACTGTTCAGCCAATCCCTACAGAACCCCCACAGGCGCAAACCAGAGAAGTAACTGTAGAATTACCTTCCCAACCTTGGTATTTAGAAGGTTATCATCGTCCAGCAGTTACCCATCCCGATAATGCTGTGTATGAAATTATTGCTGGTTTATTAAGCAATGGCAGAACATCACGGTTGTATAAATCTTTAGTAGAACAAAAGCGATTGGCTTTAGCAGCCCAAGGTTTTAGCGGTTTTCCTGGTGATAAATACCCAAACTTGATGTTATTTTATGCGCTGACAGCACCAGGGCATACAGTTGATGAATTAGCAGCAGGTTTACGCACAGAAATCGACAAATTGAAAACTGAACCTGTAACCGATGGGGAATTGCAGCGAGTGAAAACCCAAGCTAGAGCCGATTTGCTACGCACCCTCGATTCTAATATGGGTATGGCGCAGCAGTTGTTGGAATATGAGGTAAAAACTGGCTCTTGGCGGAATTTATTTAAGCAATTGGATGAAATTGCCGCAGTCACGGCTGCTGATGTGCAAAGAGTAGCAAAAGCATCGTTTACCGCCGAAAATCGCACCATTGGCAAGTTGTTGTCTAAACAGGGATGAGGAACCGCAAAGAACCGATGAAAAGAAATATCCACAGGTACCACAGTAAAAGGCAGATGTTATTCGGAATTCAAAATGGCAAGAAGTTGATTTATGCTTTGGTAATTGCTTTTGCCTTTGTACTTTTGACTTTTAACTTTTCTTTAGCGGCGACAGCAGCAGCCAAGCATTACACGGAGTTGCAGTTACCACCGTTACCTCAGATTAAGTTACCTAAATACGAGCGCTTTGTCTTGCGCAATGGCTTGGTAGTTTATTTAATGGAGGATCGCGAGTTACCATTGATAGGCGGTACGGCGTTGGTACGTACAGGAAGTCGCCTAGAACCCGCAGATAAAGTTGGCTTGGCTGACTTTACAGGTGAGGTAATGCGAACTGGGGGAACGAAAAAGCATTCCCCTGATGAACTTAACCAAATGTTGGAACAACGCGCCGCTTCGGTAGAAGCTGGAATTGGTGAAGCTTCTGGTAGTGTGAGTTTTGAAGCACTAACGGAAGATTTAGAGACAGTGTTTGGCTTATTTACTGAGGTGCTGAGGGAGCCAGTATTTGCCCAAGAAAAGTTAGATTTGGCGAAAAATCAGGAAAAAGGTAGTATTTCTCGCCGTAATGACGATCCTCATGCTATAGCAAGTCGGGAATTCCGCAAATTAATCTATGGGAAAGATAGCCCCTATGGGCGAACTACAGAGTATGCTTCCATAGAAAAGATTTCCCGTGAGGATTTGCTGACGTTTTATCAGCAATATTTCTACCCAAATAATATAATTTTAGGGATTGTGGGCGATTTTGACGCGAAGAAAATGCGATCGCTCATTCAAGCCAAGTTAGGCGATTGGAAACCTAACCCCAGACTCGCTAAACCCCGGTTACCACAAGTCACTCAAGCTAACACTGGCGGCGTGTTTATTGTCAATCAGCCGCAGTTAACCCAAAGTAATATTTTCATTGGGCATTTAGGCGGAAGGTTAGACAATCCTGACTATGCAGCCTTAGATGTAGTTAATGGCGTATTGAATGGATTTGGCGGACGATTATTTAATGAAGTGCGATCGCGCCAAGGTCTAGCTTATTCAGTATACGGTCAATGGAGTCCCCGTTACGATTATCCCGGACTTTTCATTGCTGGGGGACAAACGCGATCGCAAACTACTGTTCAGTTCGTCAAAGCCTTACAAGCAGAAATTAAGCGCCTGCAAACTCAAAGAGTCACGCCACAAGAACTAGCTTACGCCAAAGAATCTACCCTCAATTCCTTTGTTTTCAACTTTGAAAACCCCAACCAAACCATCTCACGCTTAATGCGGTACGAATATTATGGCTATCCATCTGATTTTATCTTTCGCTATCAAAAAGCCGTAGCCGCCACCACAGCCGCCGATGTGCAACGGGTAGCCAAGGAATATCTTAAACCAGACAATTTGGTAACTTTGGTAGTAGGAAATCAAAAAGAAATTCAACCACCTTTAACTCAGTTATCCGCACAAGTTACACCCATAGATGTAACTATACCCCCTGCACAACCACAAGCCAAAAATTAAGCTTTTAATAGCAATTCCCAATTCGTAATCTAAGCAAATATATCCTGTAGGGGTTTAGCAATGCTCATAAGTGTCAACTTAAGCTAAAAGCTATATAGGGTACAAAAACCCTCGCCCTCATCCCCTAACCCCTTCTCCCAAGGGAGAAGGGGAATTTAATGAATAAAAGGCTCCCCTCTCCCAGAGGGAGAGGGGCTGGGGGTGAGGGCAAAACCTTGCCACCAAGCGGGTTTCACGTTAAGTTGACACCAATGAGCAATGCTAAACCCTTTATTATATAAAATATAAATATAGCCGTAGGTAGATAGATTAGGACATCAAGCTAAGATAAAATCATACCAATAAAAGCTTTTCAAGTCTGTCAACAGTCAACAGTCAACGGTCAACAGCTATATCTTTCTATCTACTATTCTCAAGAATTAAACATATATTCCATCTCTTGATTTAACCAATTATTAAACATATCATTGAGAATTTCTTGATAACGTTCTGGGGTTAATGTCGCCGGAATAAACTCATCAACCCAAAAAAGATGATAACCTTGCTCGCTTTTTAAAGGGCCAATCAATTCTTCAGTCGAAGCACTAAATAAAGCCGCCGCAATATCTGGCTCCAGCGCAAACCGATAAATATTACCTTCATAACCACAATGCTTGCGGCGTTGTATATCTATATCATAAATATGCGCCGCATCATAAAAAGTAATTTCCGCTTCCGCAATTTGATAGTAAATTTCTTGAGCGAGTTTTTCTGATTCTACAATGATTTGGTAGAGGCTAACTTGCTCAAATTCAAGCTGATTTTCAATAAAAAATAACTCGACATCTTGGGCAAATAATGCTTCGGCTAACTTCTTTGATAATAAGCGATCGCGAATTCCTATTTCCCAATCCTCAGCAGAAACTAACTGATCTGCTAACCATGTTAACGTATCTGAAGCTTTTTCTAAATGCTTCTCCCGGCGCTGACGATTGGCTTCCGCTTCAATCTCTGCTGGTGTAACATTTATCCCCCTTTCTTGGGCTATATCATTTATTAATCTTTGAAACCAAACTTTTTGACAAACATCTTTAAAATTCATTTCGCTTTTAAGGAGATTAACAATTTCCTCTGGTTCAACAATTGATTTAGAGAGGTTTATCATAATACTTAATAATTACCAACAACTAAGAAAATTTTTTAAAATTATTTATGTATATGAATTGATAAATTTTACCTTATACTTTATGTAAAACATTTCTGAATCATACTTAATCTATAATAAGCAGTAATTTTCATATACTTTTTACTTTTGTTTTATGCTAACTATTGAGAAATCACGGTTACTATTTCTATTCACAAGCGATCAACTGATAATTTTTATGCTCTAGATGCACCCTTTTCTTATGAAAGTTGGCAAATAATTATCTATACATCTATCTTTAGTAGTAAAAAGTAAAATTTTAACCTTTCGTTAAATAAACATTAACAACAGATTAAATAATTTGGTAATTGCCCCAAACTATTTTACAAAAAGTAAATCGCCTAAAATCCTTACCATTGACTCTTGTACAGACGCGATGAATCGCGTCTCTAACAAAATCGCGTCTCTAACAAATGACAAATAAAAAACTGGAAGCCATGCAAATTATGAGCTTCCAGTATTAATAATATAAATTGCTAATTTCTTAAACAGCTGTAATCCTGTTTGGGAGAACGAGGATTATGTAACTTTCTTGATAGTAGTCTCAGAGCTATAAGTTTCACCAACATTGACGAGAATTTAACTGTCACTGTTTCAAATTTCCACTCCTGCTAAAAGTGCTAAATATGATTTGTGGAAATAAAACCATACTAACCACAGTCAAGGAAGTTTTATCAGCATCGCTCCCACCATCTGTAAACTAGGTGAGAGCAATTCAAAGTTGAGAATGGGAGAATTCACAACTTTTACTGTTTATAGTTCAAGCTTCCTGGGAAAAAGAACCACCACCAGCAACAGTCGAAGTTTTAGTCTTGATGTTGGATTTATTTACTCTCAAAGACATGGAATATATTTCACGAGCGGAACTCATCATTGACTTTGTTCCCATGCATGAAATTAGCTGGTTAATTAGCTATGTTTCAGTTGGCATTTATAAATTTATAAAATTTTCTCGCCTAATTAGTGCCAAGTTGGCAGATTTCATTATAAAAAATGGTCTTTTTTTAAGAAACTTTACCTATATACAACTTTGAGTAATATTTGCTTACTATTTTTTTAATTTCTGTTGAGTTTTCTATGATTAAAATAATATATACAGTTTAATTTTTAGGCTAAATACGCTATAATGAGGAACACAATATCACCTCAAGTTAATATCAATATTTCTAGAGAGCAAAAAGCAGTCCCCCTACTTTAGGGGGAAGCTAAAGTTCAACAGTTTAAATTTTGGTATCACAAAGCAAATCTATCCGCTAGATTTCTACAAGCCTTAGATTTAAGGCCAAACATAATTATAAACCTGCCGTGCTATAAATTCTCAATCTGCATGGCAAATAGGCAGCTATTTAATTAACTGCAAATCTCCAGATATTGAATTCAGAAATGGGTGAATAAAACTTGCAGAGATTAAAAGCAGAATCTATGACAGCACGGCGTCAATCAACTATCCATTGTCAATATTCTCACCCCTAGCGAAAAGGTAATTAAGAATTACGCATTTCGCAAAGCGCTAGTAGAGAAATTTCTCGCTGGAATTTTGATTTGATTGCTGCTATTGAATCTACTTTGCTAACCACTTTTCTTGGGGAGTACGCATTTCTGTTTTTTGTTTGCTCACAACTTCTAGATAAGCTAAGTCCTTCATTTTGGCTAAACAGCCAGGAGATACGTTCTTCTCAGAGCGTTTATCTGGAGATTGTTGATTTAAGTTTAGATTGGTGTTTTGCTGCTGCTTTGAGCGATTCAGCAGCGAGTTTTCTTTAAGTAAGCGATTGTAGGTACGGTAAGGAATGTAATGTAAAGGATTGTAGCCTGCAAACCGTAGCATTAAAACACAAGCCCAGGAATACTTTCCAGCTAAAATTGCTTCTACTACTTGGTCAAATTGTTCGGGAGGAATCGAGTCTTTTAATTTGCTAATGCTAGGAATATCGTGGTTCATAGTGTTATTTGTCGGGGATAAATTTATCCGATTAATGTTCTGCAATTGGGTTGATTTAAATTGAAATCAGCAAACAGCTTGACACTGCTTGCATTTGCTGAATTAGTTGCAGCAATATTTTGGTAATGCACTATGAGTAAATCTTGCCTGGTGCCAACAAAAACAAAAGTTTTGCGCAACTTTTAAAATTTATCTTCAATAAAGTTGCTTGCTTGATACCAGTAGTTTTCTAATACAGTTACAGTTGGAGTTGCTATAGCAACACTACTGCAATTAATTGATAATGTAGATACTTTTTGCGGAGTAAGATATTTCTGCGGATGAAAATCATAACGCTTCATCCCCAAATTTTCTCCTTGGTTGGAGGTTTCGACTGCATTTAACCTGATGATTCTTTCCATGAGCTGACCTTTGTTCAAAAACTTGAATATTGTCAATCAAGCTGAATGTGATGCTTTAGCGTAACTCTTCAGATAGTCTCCCAAGTTCCACAGTTGTGACTAAGTGGTACTAGCACTGATAGAACAAGCTGCTTTTGCTTTGCAGTTAATCTTGAGGTAAAAATTTACCGGTTGCGATTTTAGATGACTGACTCAAAAAAGTATCCCGATAGCTCTTGGTAGATGCAGTTTCGTCCTCTAGAAATTTTCTTACTCCTAATCTAATTACTGTTCCCTGATAAAAATATTGTATATTTAGTGACTATGAAATTAGGAGATAATTAGTAAAACTCCTGAAGGATTAGGTTAGTCAAGAAAAATTTTGTATCCTTGACCTTAAAGAACAACATTTTTATTTATACTACATTTTTGCCGTTAATGTCATCTACCAAAATAGTACATTTATCAGCTAAATTTAGTGGTTTCATAGTGATTTCTACTTGTGTATTGTGCAACTAGACATTTTGTTACTTATTTTCTAGATAGTGATGGGTGTTACCCCTCATTTGCTCCGCATGAAAACGTTTATTTACTTCATACTACTGAAAGATTTTACCATTGACTTTGTTGTTTAACAGCAGAAAAAATCAGCAGTATAGATATTATTAAAAAATTCTTAAGCCCCTTAAGCTTATTAAAAATGATTCTTAGGAAATCTGGATAATATCTGCCAAATGACTTGCTGTAAGCTCTTATATAGCAGGACTTACAGCTTTTAAATCTTAAGGCGATATTATCGAGCGATCGCTAACATGATGCGATTAGCATTATTAAATTAAAGATAAAAAATTTTTCAAAATACTGGGTTTATGATATGATAGATAAACCATCATCACCAGAGCCGAAAATTCTCTGGCAAATCAGCCACCTCTACAATAGTTGTAAATAGCAAAAGTAGCTGATTTAGCACCAAGATTAAATTCTTAATTGGCAAAAATTCCAGCTTTTATCTCTAGTAGTTTCAGTGTTAATTGCAAAAAGCTAAGTTACTGTTATTTTGGTTACAAACTTTTTTTGTTAATTGAGATACATAGCAAATTTGAGGTTGTAAAAATTTTAATTAAGTGCTGATGTTGCTATCAGCTTTGACAATCGGAGCTTTTTCCACAATGACACATCGGGAGAAAGCAGCCAAAATCCTGGAAGTCAGAAATTTAGCTGGATGTAAGGTGAATCAATCAGCTAGAGCGATCGCATCTGCTAACCTGATAACAGCACCTATAGCTGAGATATTCTCCATTCCCCTGAATTTTGAATAATGCAGAACAGTGCATACCTAAAGGTTAGGGTTATGGGTAAGCATTGTATGTTTAATACAGCAACTAATATCAGTACAAAAAATCGCCCATTCTTTCACTGTTGATTGTTGCTCACTCCAACAGCCTCAGCAAAACGCAATTATTTGTGTCGTTTATCACCAATTGCTTAGTTATCATTTTCCAGTGGCTGTTTGTAAGTAAAAGTTTAGAAAAAAAAATTACTAGTAGGTACCATGTATCTTTTGCGTAAGTTTTTCATGAATTACTGATACATTCTCTTTCAAGGTTAATTAAATTCATCAGTAGAAATTTTTAACTTCATCAAAATTTTACTGACTCTTTAAGAATTTCATATTGATTTTATGACGTTTTCCTGCATTTAAAGCCGTTTAACATAAATTGTTAAAAATTTATCTTATTTCATAACTAGAAATTTTTTATTCCGATATTTTGCGCTTATAGTATTGATTTTGACCCATAACCACTCAAGCTATTTTCTTTATCAAAGTAAAAAATGTTAGTAGTGAACATAAAATTTGTGCAGTTTAGTAACCTGAAGGATTAGAGCTAGCGATACCGGAAGATGATGACAGCATAGCTTTTCCAGCTTTAATAGTTGACATCTTGCCTGGTATTACTTATATTTTCTGTTGAATTTTGAAACACCCGGAAAATCACATTACAGATATAAATACACAGTGATTCAGCTACAAGTAAAGTAGGCTGCAAAACGCAAATCATAAAACTTATATATTTTTTTTTATGTATCTTTAGTTGCAAATTTCAAAATACTTAAGTAGAGAAGAAGGGGGGCTAGGGGCTAGGGGCTAGAGGGGGAAAAAGAAGCAAAAATTAATTTTCAATGCCCAATGCCCAATGCCCAATGCCCAATGCCCAATGCCCAATGCCCAATGCCCTAATAAACTAAATAAATTGCCCAGATAGCCATTGCTCTAAGATAAGTGCTGGCGCGGAAGGTACCGGATGCGGTGATGGCTTCGGGTGTACGGAACTGTAAACCGTTGTCGTAAATTTGCTGAACTACGGCTTGTGTTAAGCGCAATGCTTCATCCTTCATTCCCATCTGGACGAGAAAAGCTGCTATTCCAAAGTTAATACCTGTCCAAACTTCTAGGGGGTGTGTGGCTTTGGGGTTCTCTGGCGAACCGTCGGGAAGAACGCCGTTTGCTGCACCGAATTGACCATTTTGGAATTTGAGGAAGCAAGCATCATATACTGTTTGCAGGGCAGATAAAGCGCGATCGCTCGCTACAATATCTGGTAATCCCAGTAACCTGGCGTAAAATTGTCCGCATAGTTGATCCGCCATGACGACATCAGAACCACTCTCGCTATCTAGGCGGTAATATTTACCATTCCAGAGTTTGGCTTCGTAGATTAGGCGAGATTGTTGCAACCAAGTTTGATATGTGGATTTTTGCACCGCCACAAGGTCGCCAAGGTTGTTATTCAGTAAAATATCACTAATTGCGATCGCAGCTTCTAACGCCGCTATCCACAAACCGCCGCAATATGCGCTGACGCCTTGTAACCGCCAATCATCAAAGGTTTGATCCGGCGCACCAGAATTTTCGGGAATCCCATCACCATCTTTATCAAAAGTCTTGAGGTAGTCGAGAGTTTGCACAATTGCATCCCAACAGTCAGCAAGGAACTGCACATCATCAGCGCCGGTGAGCAGAAAATCTCGGTATACTTGCAAAACAAAATCGCTGCCTAAATCTTTCCATAAATTGCAGTCTTGGTAGCAGGTGTAGTTGGTTTGCTCCCAGACATGCTCATTCGGTGCGCCTAAATCGTGGGGTGTTGCTCCGGCAATTTTGCGCGGTGCGGTTGTAGTGTCTGCGCCAATTGTATAGTAATAACCAATGATGCGTTGATTGTCGTCGCTTTGGGGAATCGCTCGTGCAAAAGCGCGAATAACTGACTTTTCCAGTTCGGGGAATAACATCAGCAGGGCGAAAGAACCATACAATCGTACATCTAAACTTTCATACCAGCGATAATCTAAGCATTCTAGTACGGCAAATTGACCGATGGGATCGAGTTCTGAGGCTGCACTCCAGAGTGTACCACCACTGGTAAGGTCATATAGCTCGTTAAATAAAGCCATTTTCAACCAAGCTGGTAAATCTTCCCGTTCCAGGATGGGTTGCTGCCAACTTTGAATCTGCGATCGCCAATTTTGATATTCTGTTAAAGCAGTAGATGCGATCGCCCAAGCATTTTTACCACTACGATTAAAGAAATCTGTATATCTGCGGTAATAGTTAATTCCGGCTGCAAATTCTGTTACCGGGAAATCCCAAGCTAAGACAAAGGGAATTTCTAAAGATTCCCCTGGTTGCAGAGTAAAACGAATTGCGATCGCAGTTCCTACTTGTGTATTATCTGTTGCAGAGGTTTCATCAACATAATTAGGCAAAGAACCATCACCAGCAAAGCTTTGCCACAACTCCTCACCCCTACCCACCGGATTCCAGCGCGTATGATAAAACACTTCTACCTGGGGATGCTTCAAGGTAGCGATACACCAGCTACCATCACCCTCTTGCAAGGGTTGATTCTCGGTAACTTGGGATAAAAAACAACCAATGTATTCCTGATTTTCGACTAATTGGTTGTAATTACCTTGACTTTCCCCCAAACGCGGCTGATATTCATATACTGGACTTCCATCATCGCGAATTTTCACCTTGGGCGACTTCAAAGCATTAGTAAACCAGCCCACCATATTTTGCCAGGTGAGCATAATACTCAAAGTAATCGGTGCATTTGTCGGATTATGGGCGTTCCAGAGAAATATTGCCACCGGATAACTAGTTTCTTTATAGTTATTTGCCCAAATCGGCGAAAATTGCTCGCAAGTTAACTGCGCTTGGAGGACATTTTCGTAGACAAACCAACTCCGGGGATACAAAGCATGATAAGTACCTGTGTGAGAAGTTCCGCCAGTTTCTTGGCTAGCTGGATACCATCGCCAAGCACCGAGACTACCATCTTCCGGTGCGGCGGTAGATAAAGCGTAAGCTTGGGAAGATGAGCCAGAAGACTCAAACACGCTGAATTGACAGGCGGGGATATTCTTAAAAGTATGCTCTCCCCCGTCAATATGCCATAAATTAAAGTCTCCGCGAGAAGAACGCCCAATACAACCAGCACCAAAGCCACCTAAAGGCATACCATGCCAAGGGCCATCATCAATATTGCTAGCATAACGGACAGTGTAGGGCTTGTCCCAACCAAGACCAAGGGGACGATTCCAAGTGTAAGAGGGAATTACGGAAGAGAGCGGATTTATCATCGCCTGATTATACAGCGTGCGGTTACGCTAATGAAGACTAGCGCGATGTGTGATTTTTCTCAAGTGATGAAGGAAGGCAGAAGGCAGAGGGCAGCACTTCGACAGGCTCAGTGACCGGGCAGAAAGGATGTATTTTCTGGATGATTGGTTAAAATGTTAATGCGATTGTCGGCAGTTAAAGGTTTTATTAGGTTTAATCGTTTTTGGTTTTAAACTATTATCTCTAGCTTGCTGACAAAAACTACAACATATTCTGCCTTTTTCCATCATCTCATTGTAATTTAAATGGTATATGTGGGCACTCTAAATTTAAGTAAAATTTAGGAGGATAATTTTCATGTCCACAGCCCCAATTAGCGCAACACTGGCACAAAAACAGAGAGATGAAGTATTGCAAGCCATCGCCACTATTAAAGAAAAGCTACCATTTTTAATTGATTTAACAAACGAAGAGCGTAAAGCATTACCGAAGATGGGAGATAAAAGCCGCGCTTTTGTTAGTAAAGCATTGGAGGTAGCTAGCCAGAATCCAGAGTTTTTACCGCGATCGTTTGACCTGGAAGAAATGCGCAAAGACATACAATTATTTGAGGCGTTATATCCTGTACTGCTGTCACTATCCCAATTACAAGAATTAGTCGATGATACATCTCTAGCAGTGGGTAGCGAAGCCTATGCAGCCGCCTTACAAGTGTACAACTACGCCAAAGCTAGCGGACAAGGCGGTGGTTTAGAGACAGTAGTGGAGGAAATGGGGCAAAGATTCGCCCGTAAATCTCGCAAAGCCAAGCTAGAAACAGCAACCGCGTAGAAAATCACGCGAAAGTTGCACTTGAGAACTCGGAATTTCGAGTAAATTACTCGGCGTTTCGAGTTCCGATGATAAATGATAGTGTAAAAAGAGCGATCGCTTATGCTTTTTACTCGGAACTTCGTGCTTTGAGGTGCAACAGCCGAGTTCCGATGATGAATGATGGTGTAAAAAGAGCGAATATTGCCCTTCCAATCATCTCCCGATCAACACAAAACATCAAACCCCCACAAATATATTACGTAGGGGCTAGGCAATGCCTCGCCCCCCAGTAAATATGCATCACAGCCAACAATTTAGATATAATCATCCCCAGATAAATCAGCATATTTGATATTTAAAATATCCGATACCCAACAATATTGTGATTCGTTGAGTTGCCAAATTGGTTGGGGGGCATGGCATTGCCATGCCCCTACGGTTTCAAATCAAAATTAGGACAAAATATGCAATAAATACAATATCCATAATCCATCGCCACCATCCATAAATTCGTAGGGGCTAGGCAACGCCTCGCCCCCCAGTAAATATGCATCACAGCCAACAATTTAGATATAATCATCCCCAGATAAATCACTATGTTTGATATTTAAAATACCCGATACCCAACAATATTGTGATTCGTTGAGTTGCCATATTGGTTGGGGGGCATGGCATTGCCATGCCCCTACATAATTAAATCAAAATTAGGACAAAATATGCAATAAATACAATATCCATAATCCATCGCCACCATCCATAAACTCGTAGGGGCTAGGCAACGCCTCGCCCCCCAGTAAATATGCATCACAGCCAACAATCTAGATATAATCATCCCCAAATCAATCACCATGTTTGATATTTAAAATACCCGATACCCAACAATATTGTGATTCGTTGAGTTGCCATATTGGTTGGGGGGCATGGCATTGCCATGCCCCTACATAATTAA